>NZ_JBGCCT010000037.1 GCF_041260665.1 Catenulispora sp. GP43
CACCACGCAGCCGCCAGCCTGTCGGGCGGTTCAGCCGAACGCCACACCATCGAGCAAACCCATACCGGACATCACAGTACGTCCCGCCCTCTCAGACCATCACGCGCACCCAACGGGGCACCGACAAGAGCGCAATAGCCGATCAGGCCTCTACGTACCCGTCCCCTATCTCAGACGGGCCGACCGACTGAACGGCCGATACCGCTATCAGCAACGCTACGACCCTGCGGCCACTGGGGAACGAGCGCCACGAGTGTGGGGAGCCCGTGCGGGTCTGTCAAAGCAACGGTGTAATGGGTTTGATGTTGGGGTTACTGCCGTCCGGCTGACAGGCGGCCGTCGAAGGTCATGTCGAACGCGTTCAGCGCGGGTTTCCAGCGCCTGCTCCAGCGGGCTCGGCCCTGGCCGGTCGGGTCCAGGCTCATGATGGCCATGTATACGCACTTGAGCGCGGCCTGCTCGTTCGGGAAGTGGCCGCGGGCCTTGACTGCCCGGCGTATCCGGGCGTTGACCGACTCGATGGCGTTGGTCGAGCAGATGATGGTCCGGATCTCGGCGTCGAAGGATAGGAACGGTACGAACTCCGCCCAGGCGTTCTCCCACAACCGGATGATCGCCGGGTACTTCGCGCCCAGGTCTCGGCGAACTCCAGGAACCGTTCAGTCGCGGCGGCCTCGGTCGGGGCGGTGTAGACCAGCTTGAGGTCTTTGGCGATCTGCGCCCAGTGCCGGCGGCCGGCGTAGCGGAAGCTGCCCCGCAGCAGGTGGATGACGCAGGTCTGGGAGATGGCCTGCGGCCAGACCTGCCCGATGGCATCCGGCAGGCCTTTGAGGCCGTCGCAGACGACCATGCACACGTCGTCGATGCCGCGGTTCTTCAGCTCGGTGAGGACCTGCAGCCAGTGCTTGGCGCCTTCGCCGCCGTCGCCGGCCCACAGGCCCAGGATTTCGCGTTCGCCGGCGGCGGTGACGGCCAGGGCCACATAGATCGGCCGGTTGGCGACCTTCCCGTCCCGGATCTTGACGTGGATCGCGTCAATGAAGATCACCGGGTAGACGCGGTCCAGCGGGCGGTTCTGCCACTCGGCCATGCCGTCCAGCACCTTGCCGGTGATGGTGGAGATCGTCTGCCGGGACACCTCGGCGCCGTAGACGTCGGCCAGATGCGCCTGCACCTCGCCGGTGGTCAGGCCCTTCGCGGACAGCGAGATCACCAGGTCGTCGACCCCGGACAGCCGCCGCTGCCGCTTCGCCACGATCTTCGGCTCGAACGAGCCGTCACGATCCCGTGGCACGTCGACCTCGACCGGCCCGACCTCGGTCAGGACGGTCTTGGATCGGGAGCCGTTGCGGGAGTTCCCGCCGTTCTTCCCGGCCGGGTCATGCTTGTCATAGCCCAGATGATCGGTGATCTCGCCTTCCAGGGCCGACTCCAACAACCGCTTGGTCAGCTGCGCCAGCAGCCCGCCCTCGCCGGCCAACTGCAACCCGGAGGACCGGGCCTGATCCACCAGCCGGTCCAGCAACTGGGCGTCGATCGCATCGGTTGTCACCGCCGGCGGCTCGGAGTCCTCGAACTCCACCGCATCCACGGGTCCTGCTATGAGGTCAGTCATCGGTGCCACTTTCAAGATCAAGTTACACCGTTCAATCTACAGACCCTCACTTGACTGACACGCGATGTCAGCGGGTGCGGAATCCCCCGGCATGCACACGACGCAGCAGGGGCCGACAGGGAGGCCGGTTACCTAATGATCGATTAGGTATCTTTGCGGATGTCATTAATCCGCGATGGATGGAAGTGTTGGCGTACGGCGCTGAGGCGAGCTCCGCCGTTTCCGCAATCCTGCTGACGCTGTGCCGGACAAGTGTCCTACGTGGCTTGACGAAAATGAGGTATCGACAATGGGCCTGCGCGATCGACTCATCGCCAAAGCGATGACGAATCTGCCCGACCACCGCAGTGCACTGGTTGAGGCCCTCGGGCCGGACGATGAACTGCTGGGATTCACCTTTGGCACGCCCGTCGCGTTCGAGACCGGATCCGGCACCGGTTTCGGCACCGCCCGCCTGACCGGACTCGTCATCAACAAGGTCTCCGAACAGGTGTCCAAGGCGCGTCATATCAGCGGTGACAGCGGGAGCATCGCACGGACGCTGCCGCGCGACGCGGCCAGCCGTGCGCTGGTCATCAGCGACAGGGGCCTGTCGATCTGGGACTTCGGGCCGACTTCGCAGACGTTCCCCCCGTCCCGACAGGTCGCGGTCGCGCGGCAGGACATCAGCTCCATCAGCAGGACCGGGCAGAGCCGCGGCGGGTACGTGAAGATTCGCGTGGTCTTCTCCGACGAGTCGTTCTTCGACTATCGGGCTGCGGAGCACGCCCTGTATGCGGAATTCTGGCCCGCGGTCGACTCCTTCGCGTAAACACTCGATCCCACACTCACATCGAGTCGGCTCCGCGTCGAAGGGATGGTTCGATCATTCCGAGCCACCATCGTCGGCTCCGAGAAGGAGGCGGGTGAGGGCTGTGCGGGAGGAGACGTTGAGTTTGCGGTAGATCCTCGCGAGGTGGGCGTCCACAGTGCGTTTGCTGAGGAACAGTTGTTCCGCGACGTCCCGGCTGCGCTTGCCGGCGGTGACCAGTTCCGCGATCTGGCGCTCCCGGTCGGTGAGCAGGGCCGTGATGTCGGGCCCTGGGGATTCCGCGGCCGTGCCGTCGAAGGTGACGCTCGCTGCCAGCAGGTCTTGTGCCGCTACGGCTTCCTCACGTACTCGCACCGCACCGTGAATGTCGGCCAGGTTCACCGCTGAGGCCAGCCAGTTGGCGGCGGTCGCTGATCCGTGCGCGCTCTCGGCTGAGTGCGCACCCACGACGAGCGTCCAGGCATGGTGGATCGGCCTGCCGCCTCGCCGGAACCCGTGCGCGGCCTGCTCGAAAAGTTTCGCCGCCATGGCGTGTTCGCCTTCGGCCATGTGCAGGATGGCTTGGGCGCGGTCGACATGCGCTCGCTGGACGGCGAGCCCGAGTCGCTCGGCGGCGGAGTCGCCGTCACGGGCCCAGCGCTGGGCCGCGTCGGTGTCGCCGGTGAGCAGTGCGGCCGTCGACAGCATGGCCAGCAGCATCGGGTGGAAGTTGGGCTGGAACAAGTGCAGGTCCTCACCGCCGCCTCCCTCGAGCAGGGCCTCGGTGCAGCCGGGGGCGTCTCCGCTGATGAGCCGCACCATGGCCAGTTGCATGGCTGCGGACCCTGCCCACCAGCCCGGCTGGGCGGTGCGTGCACTCTCCTCGGCGAGTGCGACGACCGCGGCGGAGTCGTGCCGGCTCCGCGTCCAGATCATCGCGCCGACCCTCATCGCTTTGCTCATGCTGATCGCGTCGTCCACACCGGTGGCGCGGGCGACACGTTCCGCCTCCAGCGCCCTCTGTTCGGCCTCGCTCAGCCGGCCGGCCTCCTGGTCGATGTAGGACAGGCCCAGCAGGCAGTGCGGCAGGGCCTGCTGGGGGCCTCCGGCCTGTGCGAGGGTCAGACCGCGGCGGAAGTGCCGTGACGCGGCGGGGTACTGTTCGGTGAACAGCTCGGTGCAGCCGAGCATGGCCAAAAGCTCGGGGGTTCGTGCGGCGGCCGAGTCCGGCAGCCCGTCGACGAGTTGGGCGCTGTCGACGAGGGCGGGTATCACGGCCGCCGTGTCACCGAGGTAGCTGTCGCCGAACGCGGACAGGACGCGCACAGATGCGACGGACGTCGCGTCGCCCTGTCCGCGGGTGCCTGCCCCGCCCCCTGTCGTGGTGGCACTCACGACTTCGCGCACCAGCGTGCGTGCTTCACGGTAGGTACCCCAGAACACATGCAGGAACCCGTATTCGAAGGCAAGTTCGGCGGCTGCGGCGGGCAGCGGTCGCGGCAGCGTGTGCAGGGCGATTCGCGCGGATGCCTCGGCTTCGGCGAATCGGCCGAGTTGGCGTTCGGTGGCCGCGCGGACGGCGTAGGCATTCAACCGCAGGTCCTCGGCCAGATACGTGTGGTCGCGCAGGACTTCGTGGGCCATGGTCCGGGCAGCCTCGAGCCTTCCGGCAGCGCTCAGGGCGCGGGAGCATTCGAGCATCAAGGTGGCCCGCTCGGCAGTCGGGCGGTCGCCACTCGGCAGGTTCTCCAGGGCCAGACGCAGCCAGCGGACCGCAGTCGCCGGAGCGTCCGGGAGGACCTCCGTCGCGCCCCGGGTCAGTAGGTTGACGGCAACCGAAGCGTCCGTGCCGACGAGGTGCTCAGCATGCCGTGCCAGCTGCACGGCGGAGGCCCCGCGGGCCGCGAACAGGTCCAGCGCCCGCTGGTGCGCGGCCAGAAGGACGGATATCGCCGCGCGTTCGTGGGCGATGTGGCGCAGCAGCGGGTGCCGGAAGGCGAAGCGCCCGTTCGAGGCGAGGGGACGTACCACGTCGGCCCGCACGAGGTCGCTCAGCGCGTCGAGGATCTGGCCGAGGTTGCGCCCCGAGGTCTCGGCGACGTCCTCCGGTCGGAACGGGTCGCCGAGCACCGCAGCCGTGTGCGCTGCGGCCGACACGTCCGGCGTCAGGGCGTCTAGCTCCGCCGTCATCGCCACGGCCTCTCGAAGCAGTCCGTCCGTATCGGATCCGGGGCGGTCGGGCCAGTGCTCAGGCTCCCAACCCCCGGCTACCAGGACGCGCAGATGGCGCGGGTTGCCTCCGGACGCGGCGCGCAGCTGCTCCGCGAACTCCGGAGAGTCAAGTGGCCCACGGTGGGCAGAGCTGTCGGCCGGTGTCGCACGTTGGCGCGTCGGGCCGGTGTACGGGATCGTGGCGCTGTCCTCGGATGTACGCCAGTGGTCAAGCAGAACGGCCACCGTTTCGGCGTCCAACGGCTGCGGTTCGATGCGGATCACGCTTCCAGTCCGCGAACCATGCTCCAGCGCCTCCAGCAGCATAGAGTCGGTCCGCCGCGGCTGGTGTGCCAGAGCTAGCACCAACGGCCCGGGCGCGAGGGTCCGGACCAGGCGTGCGGCGAGTTGCGACGAGGCCTCGTCGCACAAGTGGACGTCGTCCAACAGCAGCATCCCCCCTACGCCGTCCGCGGCCCAGCCCGCCATCCGGGTGCGGATCTCGCGGAAAACCGCTTCATCGCTCACTGACTGATCGGGGTGCGGCCAGTCACCCGCGGCTTCGCGGAACGCTTGGTACGGAATGGCGCTCCCGCGTATAGCGTGGGCCCGGGCCACCTGAACTCCGCGCCGCTGGGCCATCTCCGCCAGCATGTTCATCAAGCGCGTCTTGCCGATCCCCGGATCACCGGCGATCTCCACCACGGTGCCGCGCCCTGAGCCCAGCTCCTCCAACACCCCGACGAGCCGGGCGGTCTCGGTATCCCGTCCGACCAGTGGACCTTCGGTCCCTTGCGAAGCTGCGACGAACATGCGGGCCCCTCCAAACTGCGCTGTGAGAAGTCGTACTCCACGGCAGATGGATCTTGCCAGCTCACACGCATCCAGTCCGTAGACGTTCGGTGTTCTGGCGGCCCGGAGGCTGCGACGGTTGAAGTGTACTCGGCATATGTAAGCAGGAACGCGGCTTAGGCTTAAGCTTCTTAAGCGCAACGTGAAATTGACTTCCGATTCGGACCCTCGCGGTCGGCGAGCGGTCAGTCCGGCGCATCCCAGGTGAAGCGGTGGACGTGGATGCCGAAGTAGGGGAACGACTCCACCTCCCGCACACCGGGGATCGCCCGGACGCGGTCGTTGATCAGCGCGGACGACTCGTCCATTGTGTGGCACACAAATACAGCCCATGGACCTTGAGAAGCTCCACCTTCGCAACGTCGGCGGCATTGGGCATATAGGACAGTAGCGTTTTCACGAGAGTTTCAATGCGCGACCAACCTTGTGCGTGCCGAAAATATCGTCCGCGCTGGTCAAGAGCGGTTGGTCCGTCGCTTCGTAGCGGCAAGTGATCAGCCGGTTTTCGGTGCAGCGCCAACCCAGGATGGCGATAATGGTTGGTCGTGCTGGTCCGGTTCGCATATCTGGCGGTGTCGAATACGTTCGCTGCGTTGCGTCTACTTCCGATGAGCAGCCGGGAAAAGGACGCGGAGATCTTGGCGCTGCGACACCGTGCTCCGGGTCTTGCAGCGCCAATTGGGCAGCGAACGGGTCCGATTGAAACGCGCTGATCGGGCGTTGCTGGCGGCATTGCTCGGCACGCAGAACCTTACGCCAGCTACAGCTGATAGTGAGTCCGGACACCGTCCTGCGCTGGCATCGCGATCTACTCAACCGGCGTCGTGCGGCTCGCAGCAGGCCCAAGCGTCCCGGGCATCCGCGGACTGTGGCCTCGATCCGGCGGCTGGTGCTGCGTTTGGCACGCGAGAACGGCACGTGGGGCGACCGGCGTATCCACGGCGAGCTGGCATTGCTGGGCGTCACGGTCGCCGCCTCCACCGTGTGGGAGATCCTCAAGGACGCCGGCGTCGACCCGTCGCCGGATCGGTCCGCAACAAGTTGGGCGGCGTTCCTGCGCGGCCAGGCCGAGACAATCCTGGCTTGCGACTTCATCAAGACGGTCACGCTGCGTGGGCAGCGCCAGTACATCCTGGCCGTCATCAAACACGCTACCCGTAGGATCCGCATTCTCGGCACCACGGCGCACCCCACGGCTTCGTGGGTCGCCCAGGCGGCCCGGAACCTGGTGATGGACCTGGAGGACGCCGGATGTTCGATCAAGTATCTGATTCGTGACCGTGACGGGAAGTTCTGCGCCGCATTCGACGAGGTACTGGCTGATGCCGACATTCAGGTCGTGCTCAGCCGGGTTCGGGCGCCGCGGATGAACGCAGTGATGGAGCGCTGGGTGGGTACCTGCCGACGCGAACTGCCGGACCGGATGCTGATCTGAAACCAGACCCACCTGCTGCATGCGCTGCGCGAATTCGAGAGCTACTACAACCTGCATCGGCCACACCGGTCGCTGGACCAGAGCGCGCCACTGCAGCCCGCGCCCGAACCGATCACCGGCAGCGCCGACATCGTCGACCTGAACGTCCGAAGACGCGACCGACTCGGCGGCATCCTGCGCGAGTACGAGCACGCAGCCTGACCTGCATGGATGAAATATTCGGCACCCACAGCGTCCTTCGGCGCCGCGTTCGACGCGGTGTTCGACGCCGCCGGCATCGAGGTCATCCGGACTGGGGTCCGGGCACCGCGCCAGAACTCGATTATGGAGCGGTGGTTCCGAAGCCTTCGCGTGGAGCTCACCGACCGCACCCTCATCTGGAACCTGCCCCACCTGATGCGCCTGCTCCGCGAGTACGAGCAGCACTACAACACGCACCGCCCGCACCGCCCGCACCGCGCACTCCGCCATGCCGCACCACAGCAGCCGCTGCCGGACAACATGATCGACCTCGACGCGCTACGTGTCCGGCGACGAGATCGAGCCGGAGGCGTGATCCACGAATACGAGCAGGTCGCATAGGTTTTCGGCACTCTCAAGTGTCCGGGAAGGCGCCGGTGGCCACCGGCGAGCCCCAAGCGCTCAGCCAATCGGAGACGTAGATCTGGTACTTCCCGATCCGCAGGCCGCAGTGGCCGAGCCGAGGTCGGCGGCGACTGCGGCCGCGCTGATCAAGCTGACGGACAGGAAGGCGCGACGAGGTGGCGAACACATGCATGCATCCGCCGTTGATGGTCAGCGCGCCGTTGATGTGGGTCCACTTCTGGGCGGCGGTGTGTTTGCAAGCCGCCAGAACGGCCTGGTTGCCGTCGGCGCTGAGTCGTTGAGATCGTCGCCGCACTCACCGAAGCGGGCAGGTATTCGGATCATGATGAAGTCCCTGCGCTGAGGACTGGCCACAAGGGCGGGACGAGTTCTGACGATCCCGTCCCGCCCCTGATCAGGGTGTTTCAGCGGGCTGGTTTGGCAGCGATCACGAGCCGACGCCCATAGCGAAGACGTGTATCGACGGGTTCTGCGGCAGTTGCACACCGGAGACTGTCTTGCCCGGGGTCAGCGGCACGCTGTTGTAGTAGACGTTGTATTGGTTGCCTTGATTGGCCGGTCCGGACTGCGTGTTGCGATAGGTAGTGGTGATGACGGGCTGCGCGCCGAACTGCGTCGGTGTGTCGCTGAGCCAGTTCGGGAAGCCGAGGCTGCTGGTCGAGGTGGTGCCGTCGGTGTAGTAGACGGTGACGGGGCCTGAGGATCCGCCGATGTCGGCTCCGAGGAAGGCCAGGGACGCGCCGGTGCCGGAGACGGGGATGATCTGGCCGTCGGCGATGGTGTTGTCGTTGGCTCCGGCGGCTGCGCTCGGCCAGGTGAAGGACGTCTGGTTGTAGGTCAGTGTCGCACCGGAGTTCACTCCGGCCGCGGACAGTGCCTGCTTGGAGTAGCTGTTTCCGTAGCCGTCGAAGTCGCCTGGGGATGGCGTCGAGTCGTCGCTGACGCCCACGTTGTCGAACGTCGCGGCCAAGCTGGGGAACGCGACCGGCAGCGCCAGCGTGGCCTCGGAATCACCGGGACTGCTGGGGTAGGACACCGACACCGAACTGGTCTGGTCACCGGTGCCGGCGTTCGCGGGGACATTCGCGATCCACGAAGCGGTCGCGGTGGCACCGGCGGCGATCGCACCGACGGTCGCGGTCGTGGCGGGGGTCGTCCAGCCGGAGGGCAACTTGAGTGTCGCGGTGACCCCGGTCATCGTGGTCGCGCCGGGATTCGTCACAGAGGCGGTCATCGTGGCCGACCCGCCCTGAGTCACGTAGCCGCTGCCCGCTGTCAAAGCCACCGAGGGTGCGACACCCACGGTTCCCGTCGTGAAAGTTCCGCTGGCGTCGGCGACTCCGGGACCGCCCTTGCCGGTGATGGTGAAAGTCGCGTTCTTCGAGGACTTCGGGACACCGGTGATGCCGCCGGTGTCGGGGTTGAGCGTCAGGCCCGCGGGCAGCGAGCCGCGCGTGACGGCATAGCGGACCGTTTCGGGGCTGTTGGTGGCCACCCACGCCTCATAGAGCTTGCCCGCGACCACCGCGGGCAGACCGGTTGCGGTGAACGCCGGGGTCGGAGCAGTGACGGCCTGCGCGGAACCGACGGGGTTGCCGGATCCGTCGAGCTGCTGCAGCGACCACACCCGGCCGGGGGTGATGACGCTCAAGTGCCAGTGCGTCGCCTGGTTCCGCATCTGTGCGCGCTCATCGGCGGTGAACGCACCGAGGTTGCGGGCGGTCTCCCACTGCTTGGCGGCGTCGAGCAGTGCTGAGGTCTGAGATCCGGAGTTCAGGGCGGACACCGAGGTCTGGAATCCGGCTCCTGCGTTGAGGCCGGCGCCGCGAGCCAGGTCGTCCTCCACCGTCTGCAGGCTGTCGTTCAAGGAGATCCAGCCAAGCATGCCGGGAAGGTAGTTGGCCTGGTAGTAGGCGTTGTTGATGAACACCTGGTTCATGCTGGTCGAGCCGACCTCGCCCCAGCTGGCCCGGGACAGGCCGTCCCAGACGTTGGAGCCCATGCGGCTGGTCTCGGAGATGAACCCGTCATGCGAGCTCTGCTGGCGGTAGGTACCGTTGACCAGGCTAGCCATGCCGTACGGTCCCCAGCCGGCCTGCGAGGCCGACTCCAGGCCGTCGAACGACATCGCCCTGACACCGGTGGTGTTCCACATGTCGGCGAAGCGGGAGGCGATGGCGTTGATGATATTCAGGTCGCCCAAGGCCCCGCCGTACTCGTTCTCCAGGACGCGAGACGCCGTTGCCCCGCTGGCGTGGTCGGCGGCCTTGGAACCCCAGCCGCCACGGCCCAGGCCCGTGACCACGCACTGCCCGTTGACCATGCTGGAGGAGGCATAGCTGAAGAACTCGTTGTCGACCAGCAGCATCCTGCCCGCGACGCCATCGGCCAGCGGCGCGCAACTGGTGAGATACGCGGTGGTACTCCCGGCACTCAGGCTCTGCACCAGAGTGGCAGACAGACCGCGTCCCAGATCGGCACTCGGAACCGGTGTGACGTAGGGGTCGTTGAGGTCGACGAAGTCCGACAGCGTGTGTGTCCCCACTTGTACGCCGTCCGCGTTCGCCTTGCTGACCAGAGCCTTGGCCGCGCTATCGCTGCCACCGAATGCGCTGTCGAACTGGTAATGGCCGGCGGACTGCCAGGGGCCCTCGGCGTTCGGCAGCGAGTAGACCACGTTGATCCCGGCCGCCTTGGCGTACGCGGCCGCCTGGTCCACGTTGCCGGTGTTCAAGTCGGACAGGACCAGGAACGACTGGGACGTGGCCTGTGCGGTCTTCTGCCATTGTCCGTTGATCGTCGGGTACGGCAGCCCTTGGTTGGCCGCTACCGCCGACAGCACAGTGGGTGCCATGTCAGGGGTGGTGCCGAACAGCGCGATGCTCGACCCGACGACCGAGCCCTGGTTCCCCGGCAACGGCCCCTCCGGAGTCGGGTAGTTGGGGCCGCCGTTGTAGCTGGCCTGGCGGTAGCGCTGCTTGGTGTAGTCGAAGGTGAAGGCACGCAGCAGCGTCCCCCAGGGCGTGCGAGCCCCCACGCTCCACTCCTCCAGCCCGTTGGGCGAGACCTGGAGGTTGGACGGGTCGGAGGCGACCTCGTTCTGCCAGCCGATGGGGGTGTTCACCTCCTCGCGCGGCCAGCCGCCCTCGGTGCCGTCGGTGAGCGGTTTCATCCCGACCGCGAAGCCGTTGTCGCGTACGATGCCGACGGCTTCGCCGAGCGTTTGGGTGATGGTGGTCGGAAGCGGGCCCCACAGCAAGGTCTGCAGGTCACCGCCGCTTGGCGCGACGGCCTTGGTGACGGTCAAGGTGGAGTAGGTCGTCTTGTTCTGGACGGCGACGTCGATCTCGAGGCCGCCGGTGCCGGTGAAGCGGAGCGTGTTGTTCGCGCGGGAAGTCAGCTTGGTCGGCTGCACCTGGTGGCCGCCTACCATCAGGCTGACCAGTGAGGCGGTGCCGTGCCCGGTGGCGAGGTAGTTCGTCCCGGTCCGATTGTCGGTCAAGGCGGTGACCTGCCCGGTGCTGCTGAGGCCCAGATGGAGGTAGCCGGCGTCGACCACGTATCCCCCGGAGCCGTCATGTCCGATGGCTCCAGGTCGGGACTCGGCGCCAAAGGCGAAAGTCCCGGTCGCTGCCAACGCCGCGGTCAACACGGCCGTCACAGCGACTCTGAATCTCGTTCTGTACGATCTTGGTGCAGGTACCATGGTGCTTCCTCTCCTTGGTGAGTAGCGCGCGACGCCCGGTAACCTCGCGTCCTTACATCTCGATCACCGTCCTGTTCTTGCGGGCGCGCTCGGCGGCGAACACGACGCGGTGGCTGGCGAGGCTGGTCTCGATGCCGGAGACGATCAGCTCGGGGCGCCCCCGGTGCAGGGCGTCGAGGAACGCGTTGAACATCGCCTCGTCGCCGCCGGCATGCCCCTCAGCAGCTGAGGAACCGTCCAGAGACGTGTCGTAGACGGTGCGCGTCTCGGTGTGGAAGTCGTAGATCTCGATGAACCGGCCGTCGCCGGTCAACTGGCCGCGGGTGCCGAAGACCTTGGTGTGGCGGTTCTCCAGCGGGGTGAACGCGGCCAGGGTGAAGGAGGCGGTGACGCCGTCGTCGAATTCCAGGTTCACCACCTGGTGATCCACAACGTCGTTATCGCTGTGGTAGACGCAGCGGCCGTAGGGGCCGTCGGCCAGCGCCGCGGTCACCCCTTCCTCCGACAGATCGCCTTCGGCCATGATCCGGGCGAAGTACTGCTTGGTGCCGCCGTTGCGCAGTCCTTCGCGATACAGCGTCGTGGCCGAGTACTGGCACGTGTGCTGCAGAGGGCAGGTGAGGCAGCGGTCGGTGGCTCCGGCCGGGGCCCGCTCGGGGCGGAAATGGGTCAGCGAGCCGAACGAGCTGACCCGGGCCACTGTCCGGCCCACGATGTCGGCGATCCAGTCGATGTCGTGGCAGGACTTGGCCAGCAGCAACGGGGAGGACTCGTCTTCCCGGCGCCAGTTGCCACGGACGAAGGAATGCGCGAAGTGGTAGTAGCCGACCGGCTCCAGGTGCTGGAGCGAGACGATGTCGCCGATCCCGCCATCGCGCAGGAGCTGCTTGAGCTTGACGGAATACGGTGTGTACCGCATGACATGCGCGACGGCCATGGCCGTGCCGTTGCGTCGCCCCGCCTCAGCGATCGTCTCGCAGTCGGCCTCGGTGGTGGCCATCGGCTTTTCCAGCAGGATCTGATAGCCGAGGTCCGCCAAGGCGATGGCGGCGGCGACATGCTCGGCGTCCGGAACCGCGATCACCGCCACGTCGGCGATGCGCGGTCCTTCGAGCAGGTCGCGCCAATGGCCGAAGGTGCGGTCGGGGGTGACTTGGTGCTTGGCGGCGAAGGCTTTGCGGACCAGGTCGCGTGGTTCGGCGACCGCGACCACACGCGCGATGCCCGGACGTTTCGCAGCGATGTCGGCATAGCCGGCGCCACGGGCTCCGGCCCCGAGGATCGCCAACGTCAGCGGACGGTCCAGGACCTCGCCCATTTCGCCGGTGACGAATGCGTCCGGTTCGATGCCGATGGTGGGGTTCACAAGCTGCTCCCATGATGGTGATGTGGTGCGTCAGGGCAGGACCGGTCAGGGAGGCAGCGGAAGCCGCGCAACGGTGCGAAGGCCGTCACCCCTTGGTCGCCCCTCCGGTGAGGCCCTTGACGAAGTGCTTCTGGAAGGCCAGGTAGAACACAAGAATGGGCAAGGTGGCCAGGAACATGAGCGCGAAAACCGCGCCGAAATCGCTTTGGTGCTCGCCGATCGCGCGGTAGATGCCGACCGTGACGGTCGTGCCGTTGGCCGGGCCCAGGATGATCAGCGGGTTGAGGAAGTCGTTCCAGATCCACACACCCAGGAAGATCAGAACACTGGCCGAGGCCGGCCGCAGCAGCGGGAACACCACCGTCCAGAAAGTCCGGAAGCGTCCAGAGCCGTCCAAGGCCGCGGCCTCCTCCAGCTCGATCGGAATGGACTTCACGAATCCGGTGAAGACGAACACCCCGAACGGCACGTAGTAGCCGACGTCGACCAGCACCAGTCCGGGAATCGTGGTCATCAAACCCAACGAGCGCAGAACCTCGGTGACCGGCTCCAGGATGACCGGCGGCGGGATCATCAACCCGCACAACAACACCGCCAGCGTCGCCTTGGCCCATCGGCTGTGGGAACGTGCCAGGTAGTGGCCGAGCATCGCCGAGACCACGGTCAGGACCGTGATGGACAAAGCGGTGACCTCGACGCTGTTGATCAGGCCGTACCAGAACAGGCGGTCCGGGCGGGAGAGGACTTGGTGGATCGAGGCCAGCGTCGGCGGGACGGGCAGGCTCACCGGGTGAGCGGTGATGTCCTGGCCGCGTTTGAAGACGTTGACGACGACGATGTAGAGCGGCAGGAAGAACACGGCGGTCACGAAGCTCGCGGCAATGGGTCGGAGCCACGACGACGTACGCGGCGTTCGCATGATGCCCGGGACTGTCACAGCGTCACCTCCCGCCGCTGCAGGATGCGCAGGGCGACGACCGATATCACCGCGATGATCACCAGCATCGAGGTGGCCATGGCCGCGCCGTAGCCGATGTGGTTGCCGGTGAATGTGGTCTGCACGACCTGGAAGGCGATGGTGGAGGTGGTGCCGTTGCCGGGGCCGCCGTTGGTGATCACCTGGATCTGGTCGTAGGCCTTGAAACCGGTGATCAGCAGCATGACGGTGTTGATGGTCACGGCGGGGGCCAGCATCGGCCAGGTGACGTGCCGGAACCGGGCCCACCGGCTGGCGCCGTCCATCTCGGCGGCCTCCAACAACTCGGGGGGAACGCCGGCCAGGCCGGCCAGGTAGACCACGACACAGAACCCCAGGACCTGCCAGGTGATGATGAACGCCACCGAGTAAAGCGCGAGATTCGGATCGGACAGCCAGCCGGGCGGATGGGCTACGCCCAAACTGTGGAGGGCGGAGTCCAGCATCCCGTCATCGGACAGGATCGCCTCCCAGATCACCGAGACCACTACCGACGACAGGATGACCGGGGTGAAGAAGACACTGCGCAACGCGTTGTAAAAGCGACCCCGCCGATCCAGCATTTGTGCGATGGCCAGACCCAGGACATTCGCCGCGACGGTCACGATGAGGGTGAGGATCACCGTGTTCTTCAACGCGCCGGTGAAGTCGGCGTCGCCGAAAAGCCTGGTGTAGTTCCGCAGACCGACCCACTTCGTCGGCGGGTTGGCGGGATTCTCGTTGGTGAAGCCCGTCCGAACCGTCATCGCGATCGGGATCAGGACGAAGACCAGGAAGACAACCAGCCCCGGCGCGCCGAAGGTCAGAAAATGCAGTACCCCGGACAACCCTCTGGAAGGTCGCTGTCTGCCCGGCGGGGACCGGCGGTCCGCCACACCCCGCTGTGTTCGGATGCCGACGCCATCATGCGGCAGGATCGTCGCAGCCATTGTTCGTCTCTTCCTGTGCGGACCGGTCGTCAATGGAGCTGACCGGCTCTCTTCGAGCTGTCGGCGGTTTCCGACGGGTTCGGGATGTGCGGACCTGGCGGGATCGGATGACCAAGCCCGCTCCCGCCGGCCGACGGCTACTGGCTCGCCTTGGCCCACTCGTCGTCCAGGAACGACGCGAACTGATCGGCGTTCTTCTTGCCGTCGATCAGATCGGCGACACCCGCCGCGGCCTTGTCCGCCACGCCCGCGGGCATGGAGCCGTCCCCGGTCTCGATCGAGAAGGCGTTCACGATCGCGTTCTGCTTCACCGCCTGCTGGTACAGGTTCAAGGTCTCGGTGTAGACCGGGCCCATGCCGGTCGGTGCGGTGTAGTCCTTCAGCGCGATGATCGACCCGTCGGTCTTGACGCTGGCGTCGAGCGAGGTCTTGTCGAGCATGAACGCCAGCGCCCACTTCTTGGCCAGATCCACGTTCGGTGCCTTCGACGACACGCTCATACCGCCACCGGTGTAGGCCGGGACCACGAGCGAGCCGTCGTCGGACGGCCAGGCGAAGACACCGACATCGAACGACGGCGGCTTGGCGTCGGCGGAGGCCGCGAACCACGAGCCCATCGGGTACATCGCGCCCTTGTTGTCGCGGAACGCCTGCTCGTCGTCGGCGTAGGAACGGGACAACCCGGCGGTGTCGATGTAGCCGTCCTTGGCCAGGTCGCTGACCTTCTGCGCGGCCTTGGTGAACGCCGGATCCGTGAACTTCACCTTGCCCGCGGCTTTCTGGGCCAGCCAGTCCGGAGTCTGCTTGTAGGTGTCAGTGGCCACCGCGCCGATCAGCGGATACATGTCGGCCCAGGTGTCCTTGCCACCGCCGCCGACCACGAAGGGGTTGATGCCCTTGGCCTTCAGCTTCGCGCTGTCGTCCAGCAGGTCCTGATACGTCTTCGGCGGCGCGGTGATACCGGCGTCGGCGAAGTCCTTCTTGTTGTAGTACACGAACGGTGTGGGCTGTGTGTCGTACGGCAGCTGGTAGATCTTGCCGCCGATCGGGTTCGAGTGCGGCGAGATGAAATCCGACAGCTCCGCATCCGTCCACGGCGCCAGCTGCCCGGCCTGAGCGAAGCCGTTCGGCGACACCGCGATCATGATGTCCGGCAGCTGGCCGGACGCCGCGAGCTGCTTGGCGTACCCGGCCCGGTCCGCGCTCGGGGCGACCAGCTTCTTGATGGTGACGCCGGGGACCTTCGCCGACGCCCTGGAGATCGCGTCGTCCCAGTACTTCGCCGTGAGGTTGGGCGTCTCGAAGGTCAGGAACGTCAGCGTGACGCTTCCCTTGGCGCCGCCTGACTGGGCGGACCCGCCGCCCCCGCCGCCGGCCGCGCAGCCGGACAACACAAGCGCCGCCACTGCACCGATCGAGACCACTATCGCCTTCTTACGCACGGTGTTCCTTCCCAGCCCGTCGCCGGGCCTGAGTTCGTCGTCGAGGGATGCCTTGCACACGCGGCGGGTGTCACCCGGCTGCGGATTTTTTGAGTCACTGACTGAAATAATGCGGTAGGGTGAGTGTCCAAGGGCCACGGAACGTTGTCAAGAGAGTGGTGGGTCAGTGGTGAGACCATCGGGCGGCGACCGATCGCTGCTCCAGAAGATCAACACCGTGGCGGTGCTGCGGGCCCTGCACGGTGCCGAGCGGCTGACGTTGCGCGATCTCGCAGCCGCAGCCGGCGTCTCGCGCAACACCGCCGAGGATGCCGCGACCGCGCTGGTCGAGACCGGGGTCGCCGAGGAGGTCCGACCCGAGGTCAACGACCAGCGTCGCGTCGGCCGTCCGGCCAAGGTCTACCGGTTCCGCGCCGACTTCGGCTGTGTACTGGGTGTCGACCTCGCCGTTCACGAAGTCAACGTGCTCGCCACCAACCTACGCGGCATCGAACGCGCCCGGTTCAGCCAGCCCTTGGATCCGCGCGCCTCGGCCGACGATCGCGTCGTAGCAGCCCGTGAGGCGCTGCTCTCAACGATGCACACTGGAGGAATCCGTCCATCCGACGTCCTGGCGATCGGCGTCGCCACGACCGGCATCGTCGATCGCACCGGACGCGTCGTCCACAGCACCCGACTCCCCCAGATCCAGGGCCGCAATCTCGCCGAAGACCTGGCGGTGGTTCCCGGCATGCCGGTGCTCGTCGGAAACGACGCCCGGCTGTTCACCCTGGCCGAACGCTGGCTCGGCACGGCCCGCGGCACCGACGACTTCGTCCACATCGTCGCCGGCCGCCACATCACCGCCAGCGTCTTCCTCAACGGACGGCTGCTGACCGGCACCAACGGCGCCGCCGGCGAGATCGGCATACTGCCTGAGTCCCGCTGGGACACCGCACTCCAGGCGATGGCGGCCTGGCCACACGGCCGGGAGGCCACCGCCGCCGCGGCGGCGGCGGGCGACACCGACGCACAGGCCCGCATCGACGAACTCGCCGACCACCTGGCGACCGGCATCGCAGCCGTCGTACTCTCCGTCGACCCCGAATGCGTCATCCTCGCCGGTGGCCTCAGCCGCGCCGGCCAGACCCTCTTGTCTCCGCTCCAGCGCCACCTCGACGCCAAGATCCTCTTTCCCGTCCCGATCCACGTTTCGACGCTCGACCACGACGCGGTCTCGCTCGGCGCCGTGCGCCTGGCGCTCGACCACGTCGAGAGCACCTTGTTCGACACCGAGTCCGTGCGCCTGGCCTCCGCGCTCACGACCTGAGCCGAGGGCACCGACGCACGCCACCGGCTCTCCCTGGCGAAACGGCGGTGGTCCCTGCCTCTCGAACCTGACGCCGGCGTCGCAGACTCTTGCGCCAGGCGGAGGTAGTGCGGGGGCGTTCGAGCGTAGAGACGGCTGGGGCCAGTTTCTCTCCGCAGATGCGGGGCTGATCCCGACTGGCGCGAGGTCTTGGCCGCCCACGTGGTGTGCTCCCCGCGCGTGCGGGGCTGATCCCGAGTTGGAAGCCTTAAGGCTCGGGGAGCGATTGAGGTCGGGACGTGGCGGCCTGGCGGTTCGGCTCTGGGTTGATCAGCAGGTGTCGGGTTGGCGATGGCTAATTCGGTGCTGGTCTCGCGACGAGTGACTCGGCGGTCGGAGCGGTCGGAGACCAGGCCCGCGATCGCGGCCTGGGTCTCGGCGAAGTCCTCACGGCGGCCGGTGTAGCGCTGCATCGGCCTGTGGGGTTCAATAACGCCGCCAGGGCGTTCACCTGGGGAGATTCAGCCTGCACCGGCGGCCATTGCGGAATGATGGATGCTTGTGCCTGTTCGCCTGGTGTACCTCCTGTTCTGCCGGATAGCGTCCTGGCTGGTGCTGATCGGGCGCAGCAGCGCGGCCAAGGACGTTGAGCTGCTCGTACTGCGCCATAAGGTGGCGGTCCTTGCGCCGGGCCAATCCGAACCCCCGACTGGACTGGACCGACCGCGCACTGTTCGCGGCGCCGATCCCGCTGCCGCCCAAAGACCTTCACGTGCATCGACTCATCACGCCGGGCAGCGTGCTGCGCTGGCACCGGCGACTGGCTGCAGCGAAATGGCGACAGCCCCGCCCGCCGGGACGCCCGCCGATCAGCGACGAACTGGTTGATCTAATCCTCCGCCTGTGCGCCTGCCGAATACCTCGTCCTTGCAGGTCAGCAGCATAGGCGGGCTTGCGTGGAGGCGGTCAACCTGGCATCGAAGCTGGTGCTGTGTTCTCGGCGAAGGCTCGGGCATGATGGCAGGTTGTGCTGCTGCGTCTGACCTATCTCGCCGTCACGAACGCCTTCGCAGTCCTGCGGCTGTTGCCGATGAGCGACCGGGACAAGGACGCGGAGATCTTGGCGCTGCGTCATCGTGCGCCACGAGGCGCTGTTGAACCGAGTGGAGATGGAAGGGCTCCACCGTCGGCCTGTCGCAGCAGGTCGGTGAAGCTGGGGGCAGCCTGACCCGGGGGACGACGGGAAGGGTGGGAGCAGCCCCGACAACGACGGGACGCGTCGGCACTACCGGACGGCGCGGGTCCGGCTAGCGAGATCGGAAGGTGTACGAGAGGAACCGTTGTTGTAAAGCCCTTCAAGAGAGCCACCAGCTCGAACCCGGTGGATCTGGGCTGGTATGCAGTGCGCACCCGGGCGTTTCGGCGTGTCGGGGAACTCCTGGGCTGGTTGGTGACGCTGGTCGGGAGGCCATGGTGAAAGTCTGCGGCGTAGCCATGGCGATGCTGCTGGGGCATAGATGGGCACCTCACCGATCGATCGGTTCGCAGTGAACGTGGGAACCGCTGTCTGGCTCCCGTCCCGCGCTCCAGCCAGGAGTGCGAGGTTCGGGAAGGTGCGTGGTCGGCCGAAGGCCGGAACAGCGGGGCGGAGTGCCCGTAGTAGTCGGAGTCCGGGAAAGCCGGTCACAGGGCGAAGGGGCACAGCGGATTCACGCATGTTCGGCACCTGCAATGGGAGGAGTCTTCGGTGAACACCGGGGAACCGCTGTCTTGGCCCGATCCTTTCGAGGCCGAGCGGCGGGTACTGCGGATGCAGGCCAAACTGCACCAGTGGGCGGCCGGCGATTCAGGTCGCCGGTTCGACGATCTGTTCAACCTCGTTGCCGACCCGGCTTTCCTCGTCACGGCGTGGGAGCGGGTCCGGAGTAACCAGGGCGCGCGCACAGCGGGTATCGACCGGGTCAAGCCGCGGTTCGTCAGGCCGGAGGAGAGCATCGCCTTCCTGGCGGAGTTGCGGGAGCAGTTG
Source organism: Catenulispora sp. GP43 (assembly GCF_041260665.1). Lineage (NCBI taxonomy): Bacteria > Bacillati > Actinomycetota > Actinomycetes > Catenulisporales > Catenulisporaceae > Catenulispora > Catenulispora sp. GP43. The sequence continues at coordinate 19,243 of NZ_JBGCCT010000037.1, forward strand.
AAGACTCGGTCGTTTCGGCCGCTGCCGGTGCGGCAGGTGATGATTCCCAAGGGCAATGGCAAAGTCAGAGCACTGGGTATTCCAACCGCCGCCGACCGGTGCGTGCAAGCAGCCCTGAAGCTGGTCCTGGAACCGATTTTCGAGGCGGACTTCAAGCCGGTCAGCTACGGCTTCCGCCCCAAACGTCGGGCGCAGGACGCGATCGCCGAGATCCACTACTTCGGGTCCCACACCTACCGGTGGGTGTTCGAGGCGGACATCACGGCGTGCTTCGATGAGATCGACCACGTGGCCCTGATGGACCGGGTGCGTGGCCGGATCGGAGACAAGCGCGTCCTGCTGCTGGTCAAGGCGTTCCTTAAGGCCGGAATCATGGTCCGGGACGGCACGGTCGGCGATTCGGTGACCGGCACTCCGCAAGGGGGGATCCTCTCGCCTCTGCTCGCCAACATCGCACTATCGGTGCTGGACGAGCACTTCTGCGCAAAATGGGACGCACATGTCACCTACCAGCGCAGATGGGAGCACCGCAGACGCGGCGGCGCCACCTATCGGATCGTCCGCTACGCGGACGACTTCGTCATCATGGTGGACGGCGATCGACATCATGCGGACGCGCTCTGGGACGAAGTCGCGGACGTTCTGGCCCCGATGGGGCTGCGGCTGTCCGTGCAGAAGACGAGGGTCTGCCATATCGATGAGGGGTTCGATTTCCTCGGGTTCCACATCCAGCGGCGCACCAAGGCGGGAACGAACCGTAAGTACGTCTACACCTACCCGTCAAAGAAGGCGCTGGCCTCGATCGTCGGGAAAGTGCGCGTGCTGACGAACAGCGCACGCAACGAATCGCTCGTCGACCTGCTGCGCCAGCTCAACCCGGCATTGCAGGGATGGTGCAACTACTTCCGGCACGCCGTGTCCACCGGCACGTTCAGCTACCTGGACCACTACGCGTGGCACCGGGTGACCCGCTGGCTGCTCAAGCGGCACAAAGGCCTGACGTGGAAACAGTTGTACCGGCGCTTCATGACCGCCCGGCCATGGCAGCGTCTGACGGAGGACGGGATCGTATTATTCAGCCCACAGAAGGTTCCGATCACTCGGTATCGATGGCGGGCGACGCGAATCCCAAGCCCCTGGGCGGGCATTCCCAGCGCAACCGTCTGACCCACCGGGAATCCGTGGAGCGCCGGATGCGCGGAGACGTGCATGTCCGGTGCGGAGGGCGGGTCCGGGAAACGGACTGGCGGCAACGCCAGCACCGCGCCCGGGCCCGACCCCTACAGCTCGCGGTCCTGCAGCGGCAGCTGGGTTCGAACAGGGCCAAGTTCGCCCCCGAGGACCGCGCCTTCCTTGCAGCGCTGCTCAAGCCCCTGCCCCGCGGCTCACTTCGTCGGCTGCATCTGATCGTCAGCCCGGACACGGTGTTGCGATGGCACCGCGATCTGCTGCGCCGACGCCATGCGAACACCTGCCGGCCCCAGCGAACGGGACGCCCGCGTACGATTGCCTCGATCCGGCGACTGGTGCTGCGCTTGGTCCGCGAGAATCCGAGTTGGGGTCATCGCCGAGTCCATGGCGAACTAGCCACCTTGGGCATCAAGATCGCGGCCTCAACCGTCTGGGAGATCCTCAAGGACGAGGGCCTCAACCCGGCACCGGAGCGCACCGCCACCACCTGGGCCGCGTTCCTGCGCAGCCAGGCCGACGCGCTGCTGGCGTGCGACTTCATCGAGACGGTCACACTGACCGGGCAGCGGCAGTACATCCTGACCGTTATCGAACACAGCACCCGGCGGGTGCGCGTGCTGGGCACCGCAGCGCATCCCACCGCCGCCTGGGTCACCCAGGCGGCACGGAACTTAGTCATGGATCTCGAAGACGCCTGCGCCATGGTCAAGTACCTGATCCGGGACCGGGACGCGAAGTTCCCGCCACTGTTCGACGAGATCCTCGCACAGACCGGGATCCAGGTCGTGCTCAGCGGCATCCGTGTGCCGCGGATGAACTCGGTCATGGAGCGGTGGGTGCAGACCTGCCGCCACGAGCTGCTGGACCGCACCTTGATCTGGAACCAACGTCACCTGCTGCACGCCCTACACGAATACGAGGCCCACTACAACAGCCACCGCGCTCACCAAGCGATGCAGCAGGCCGCACCACTGCGTGCAGTGCCCCCACCGATCACCGACCCGCGGCACACCACCGACCTCGACATCCGCCGACACGACCGACTCGGCGGCATCATCCACGAGTACCAACACGCAGCCTGACCTGCCTGGATGACATTATCGGCAGGCGCAATGCTGATCTTCATCGACCTGGTCTCATGAGCCTGCCATCCGAGATCGGCCCAGGCGCGACCCCAGACGTTACGGATGACGCGCCGGCCGTCGGCTAAGGTGGAAACAACCAAAATGCCCTAAATGGGCGGAGAACTCGATTATAAAGGAACTGTTCTAGAGCGCGCCTCAAGCGGTCCAACGCGCACCTTCCTCCCAGGAAGATCAGTCCCAGCAGGAAGGCGAGGTCGACATGAACAAAGTCTTCGCTGCCGTCACTGCGACGGCAGCACTGATACTGCCTGGATGTGGGAGCAGCTCCGCACCCAGGACAATAGGAAGCCCTGCCCCGACACAGTCCATACTGACGTCTTCGAGCACGGTCAAGGCTAAGTCGATCGTCGGCCCGGCGCGTCTGTCCGGCGACGATCTGACCGTATCCGTACACGTCGCCTGGTCGGGATGCGAACAGAAGCCAACCCTGGCAGCAGCTGAGACGTCGACGCTGGTCCAGCTCACGCTGACCACAGTCGACAGGTCTGCGCCCGGCGTCGTCTGTCCGCAGATCGCTCGCATCGGCTGGGCGTCCGTCACACTCGGCCACCCACTGGGCAACCGGCCCCTCGAGGACACGCTCACGGGAGCCCTCGTCGGCCACTCGGCACCCTCGGGAACCCCGCCCACCGATCCGTAACTCCGATACGTGACCCGTCCGCCGTTCAGCGCAATGGACCGCGTCAAAAGCCCAGCACCTGAGGTGGATTATATGACCCCTAACTATATGGACACTTCCGGTGGAAACAGCGACCGCAGTGAGACATTAGTAAATATCCTAATGCAATACGCGCTGTAGGACGCTCTTTATCGCCACAGCGCGCCTGGCACGACCGCTATCGCCCTTCGTCACAGAACGCCCATTGGGTCGCCACGACGTCTGAGCGTTCCTCGCGTGTACAACAGCACGATGAAGCACAACGGCACGGCCGGATCAGGATCCGTAACACCCATGGCGGCGGACATCGCGGCATCTCAACCCGCCGATTGCTGACTCGCACGGCCCCGTGCAACGCCTCTCCTATCCCCGGGCTGATCCACCCCTACCACCAGGTGGCCCGCGCCAAAATTTCACGCCATCTCCCCACGTATCGAGAGGGAACCACCACAGTGAAGATCAGCTCACGCCTGCGCGCGTTCGCGTGCCTGGCGACAGCCGTCGCCGTAGGCGGCGCGCTCGCGATCGGCACCGCGACCGGGGCGATCGCCTCCACGGCGCAGTCGTCATCCGCGACGATCTCGGCGGCAGCGGCCATGATCACCGCCGAGACAGCGGGCTCCGCGCATGCTTCGCAGCCCGCGCCCTCAACCGCGAATCAGGGCTCCACCCACGCCTGCCCGGCTGTGATCATGGTCGGCCACGAGTACTGCTTCGCGCTCAAGCGCAACGGGATCCACAATTCCTTGGCCTCGGCGTCACCGGCTTCCATCCCTTCCGGCGTCGGTTACGGGCCCTCCCAGCTGCAGTCGGCCTACAACCTGACTTCGGCCTCCGCCTCCGACGGCGCCGGGCGGACCATCGCGATCGTCGACGCGTACGACGACGCGAACGCGGCGAGCGACCTGGCCGCGTACCGGTCCGCCGCCGGCCTGCCCGCAGCCAACTTCAAGAAGGTGAATCAGACCGGGGCCGCCTCGCCGCTGCCCTCCGCCCCGCCGGCCAACGACGACTGGACCCTTGAGGAGTCGCTCGACTTGGACATGGCCTCAGCGATCTGCCCGCTGTGCAACATCGTCCTGGTCGAGGCGAACAACGACTCCGGCAACGGGCTCTTCATCGCCCAGAACGCCGCCGCCAGCCTGGCCGGATACGTATCGAATTCCTGGGGTGGCACCGAGTCCTCCACCGAGCCGTCGATGGACTCCTCCTACTTCACCCACGCCTCGGGCATCGTCACCACCGTGTCCGCGGGCGACTCGGACTACGGCGTCAGCTACCCCGCGACCTCCCCGAAGGTGGTCTCGGTCGGCGGGACCAGCCTGAGCCCGGCCTTGAACTCGCGGGGCTGGACCGAATCGGTCTGGAATACCACGACGGGTTCAGAGGGCACCGGCTCCGGCTGCTCGGCCTACGAGGCCCGGCCCTCCTGGCAGACCGCCCTGAACCTGCCCGCCGGCTGCACCAACCGGATCGACAATGACGTCGCCGCCGACGCCGACCCGGCCACCGGCGCCGCCGTCTATGACACCGCCAACGGCAACGCCGGCTGGAACGAGGTCGGTGGCACCAGCGTCTCCTCCCCGATGGTCGCGGCCATGTTCGCGCTCGCCGGTAACGCCGGCGCCAGCCCGGCACAGGACATCTACCAGCACACCAGCAACTTCTTCGATGTCACCGCCGGCAACAACGGCACATGCAGCCCCGCCTACCTATGTACCGCCGAAACCGGCTACGACGGCCCCACCGGCATCGGAACCCCGAACGGCGTCGCCGGCCTGCAGACCGGCAACAGCAGTACCGATACGGTCTCCGTCACCGAACCGGGCAACCAAACCTCGACAGTGCACACCGTCATCAGCACCCTGCAGATGAAGGCCACGGACTCCATGGGCAAGGCGCTGACCTACTCGGCCAACGGGCTCCCGGCCGGCCTGTCGATCAGCGCCTCCGGCGCCATCACCGGCACCCCGACCACAGCCGGCACCTCCACCGTGACCGTAACCGCCTCCTCCGGCACCGCCTCCGGAACGACCTCCTTCACCTGGACGGTCAACCCCTCCGGCGGTGGCGGCTGCGCCGCAGCCCAGCTGCTCGGCAACCCCGGCTTCGAGACCGGCTCGGCCTCACCGTGGTCCATGACCGCCGGCGTGCTGAACAACAACATCCTCTCCGAGCCGGCCCACTCTGGTAGCTGGGACGCGTGGCTGGACGGCTACGGCACCACCCACACCGACACCCTGGCGCAGAAGGTGAGCATCCCCGCCACCTGCAAGACGGCGAACTCCTCCTTCTGGCTGCACATCAACACCAGCGAGAGGACCACCACCACGGCCCTCGACACCCTCAAGGTCCAGGTGCTCAGCTCCTCCGGTACGGTGCTCGGCACGCTCGCGACCTACAGCAACCTCAACGCCAACAACGGCTACACCCAGCACTCCTTCAGCCTGGCCAGCTACATCGGCCAGACCATCACCCTGAAGTTCACCGGCAGCGAGAACGCCTCGCTGCCGACGTCGTTCGTCGTCGACGACACGACTCTGAACGTGAACTGACTCATGTCCCCCACGCCGTTCAGCGCCGCCTGAGTTCGATACTCCGAAATGGCCCCGTTACGGCCGTTGGTCGGGCTCCACTCGATTCGAGTGGGACCTGATGGCCTACGGTATTCGAACGTGGTCCTGAACTGGTTGGCACAGAATGGCACCTGCGGTCGAGTTCGGGGACGGTCCGGGAAGGGACGTCATGGCATCGGCTGACAGGGTACGGCTCGGTCCGGCATAGCATGTAGAAACGCCATACAAAGACCCTTAGACGCGGCTACGGATCAGAAGGTTACTGACCTTTAAGGGGTGGTGTCGTCGAGGGCTGACAGTTGTCCGGTCTGGCAGTACGCCTGTTGTGTGAGATATGCGCAAGGTGGCGGGTTGACCGCCGAGCGTAGAGCGCAGCGGGAGCCTGTAGGGCTCGGAAATACGATCGGGCCTGTGACCTGGGCGCGGCTGGCCTGTGGTTGTCGAGCTGCGATCCTGGCCTGATGTTCTTGTCGCTTGCGTATCGTGCAACCCGCCGTGTTCTGGGTTCCGTGGCGGTCTTGTTTCGCAGTGACGTGTCCAAGGACGCTGAGCTGCTGGTGCTGCGCCACGAGAATGCAGTCCTGCGCCGTCAAATCCACAGAGTCCGTTACGAGTCGGTCGACCGGTTCTGGTTCGCGGCCCTCTCATCGCTGATCCCGCGTCGGCGTTGGCCTCAGGTGTTCCCGGTCAGCCCGGCGACGGTGTTGGCCTGGCACCGCCAGCTGGTCGCCCGCAAGTGGGACTACAGCGCCCGGTGGAAACCCGGCAGGCCACCGACCGCCACAGCAGCCAAGAAGCTCGTGCTGACCATGGCGAAGGACAATCCGATGTGGGGACATCGCCACATCCAGGGCGAACTGGTCAAGCTCGGCCACCAGATCGCCTCCTCGACGGTGTGGGAGATCCTGCACGCGGCCGGGTTGGATCCGGCACCGCGGCGTTCGGGCCCGACATGGAAGCAGTTCCTCACCGCCCAAGCCCACGGCATCCTCGCGATCGACTTCGTGCATGTAGACACGATCGGATTGAAACGGCTGTACGCCCTGATCCTCATCGAGCACGGAACCCGCCGGGCCCACCTGGCCGGGGTGACCGCCCATCCGACTGGAGAGTGGACAACCCAGGCCGCCCGCAACGTCCTGATCGACCTGGCCGAGCAGGGAAAGAAGATCAAGTTCCTGATCCGGGATCGCGACACCAAGTTCACCGACGGCTTCGACGCCGTGTTCGCCGACGAGGGAGTCCGCATCCTGAAGAGTCCGCCCCGAGCCCCTCGATCGAACGCGATCTGCGAAAGGGCCATCGGGGAACTACGACGCGAACTGCTCGACCGGATGCTGATCATCAACGAAGACCACCTGCGCCGCACCTTGACGACCTATCTCGCCCACCGGAACGAGGCCAGACCGCACCGCGGGCTCGACCAGCTGACCCCGACCCAAGCCGAGACCGGCCCGCCAACGCCGATCAACCTCGCCAACTACCGAATCCGCCGGAAGGCCATCCTCGGCGGACTCACCCACGAGTACCAAATCGCCGCCTGACCGCAGGTCAACCCCCGATTCGTATTTCCGAGCCCCACAGGGTCCCTCGTGTTTCGCGCTTCTAGATGATCATGTTCCGGCTGCGGCCCAGGCCAGCAGTACGGCCCGGGTTTCTTCGGGGGGCCAGGTCAGGGCGTGGACCCCGAAATCTCGAGGCGATGATGACACGCCGGAGCTTGACCGTCATGTCCTCGAAGGACGGTTCAGTCTTGGTCCGGTACCACGGTGAGCGGGCACGGCGTTCGGCAGCAACGTTCGGGGTGTGGCCGGCGGTGGCGTACCAGACGGTGACCAGCGACAGGCAGATCATGCCGAACGGGACGGTGCGCTCGACGGCCTTCTTGACGCGGTTGCGGGCCTCGCCCACGCCAAGGGTCTGCCGGGCGTCGGAGAACGCGACTTCGATGCACCAACGCGCCGCGTAGCGCGCGACGGGTTCTTCAGGGCTGGAGGTCAGGTCGGTAGTGACCAGCGGCAGCCCGTAACCTCGGTCGTCCTTTTCCTTCGTGCGGGGTTTGTCGTCGCGGACCAGGATCACGCGCACGCTGCGGCTGTGAAAGGACCCGTACCACAGGCACGGGGTGTCGCAGAGCTCGACGACATCATCGCGGCCGTAGCGCCGCACGGTCGTCGTGCGCCAGGTCTTCGTCTTGGCCAGGTCGCCGGGGGTGCCGATCCGCTCGCCTTTGGTCCGGGGCCGCCCGGAGCGCCCGGTGCGCGGGGTGGCAGTTCATGCAGCACCGAGGTGACTTTCAGCCGGGATGTCCAGGTGATCTGCGGGTCCAAGCCGCGAAGGTGCTCCCCGACGTATGCGGCGTCCCCGACCACGTGGATTGTCCGGTTCGGATAGCGTGCCGCGATGAGTTCTGCCAGCTCGCGGGCGTAAGCGATCTTCCCGGTGCGCCGGGGACGCCAGAGTCGGGCCAGGATCGGCAGGCATACCGGCCGGGAGCAGAACGGCAGGTCCACGACGATCCCGGCGATCACCCAGCAGTTGCCGAACCCGATCGGCTTGGGACCCTTCGCGGCTCCGTCGTGATGCCAGGCGGTGCCGAACACCTTCTTCCCAGCCCGTTTGAACAGGGTGTCGTCGACCACGACGACGATCGGGATATCCGTGGCGAGCAGCAGCATCACGATCAGGTCGGTCATCGCCAGGCCGGCTTCGTCGGCGCACCAGCGCGCGGCGGCGAAGAACCGGTGGGCACGGGCGTGGTGCCAGGAGTGTTCCAGCCCTGCGCCCAGTAGCATCCCGCAGACCGTGCGCCGACGAGTCTGCGCGACCAAGCCGATCACCAGACCGCTGAAGGTGCGGTACCCCGGAGCAGTGAAACAGGTGCGGAATCCGGACAACAAGACGGTCAGCGTGGGTATGTTCGGTGTTGGGAGCATCGGCGGCTCACTCTCTTACGAGGGCGAATCAGATACCGCCGATGCTCCTTCTGTCGTGGCCGCCGTTCCCGGCGAAGCCATCTAAACCACTCGAACCGGTCGATCAGTGTCGCAGTCGACCAGCAAAACAGTCTTCAAAAGTGCGAAACACGAGGGGTCCGGGCCTGCACGCTCAAGGGCCGGGAAACGGCTGAGACCAGGACGTGGCGGCCTGGTGTGAGCGTCGCCGCAATTCACCGGCCCTTGCGTCGGCGCAATTCGCCGGGTTCGACCCGTGTCTGAAGCTGCTCGATCTTGCTCTCCGTGGTGCCCGCGGAGGACTCGGGGGACTTGCTCGGTGGTTCCCGGGCGAATCAATCGCCGCTACGCCGTTCGGAGCGCCCGCGGATCGCCAACCAGACCAGTCAGGTCAGCTCCCTGACACTGCAGACCACGCCCGACATCGACCTCACGGGACTACGAGGCCCAGACCCCGGAGCAGGACGCCGCGATCGCCATCCGGCTGACGCCACTGCCGGACAACGGCCCGGCCGGCCAGCTGTTCGACGAAGAGGGAACCCGGTCCGCCATCGATCCACGATGGGCAAGGCGCGAACGCGACGTGGCTTCGACCAGTGGACTTCGATCAAGCCTCTCTTAATCCGCGGGTTCGGGGTTCAAGTCCCTGGCGGCACCAGGGCGATATAAGGCAGCACCGGCGGCGATGAGGGCGCCCGACAGGATCGTCGCGCCGATCGGACTGCGCTGCAGGCATCCGGTGAACGCCGAGCACTGGTCGAAGGCCATCGTCTTTTGGATCGCGTTAAGGGTGACGAACCCGACGATCAGCGACAGGGCGTTGAGCCCGCGATCGACCGTGGGGTGGCACGCCATGAGCTGTGCCGCTGACTCGCTATTCGGTTTCGGTGGGGTGTTCGCGGAGCCATCGCGGGATGGCGAGGAGTACTTCTGGTTTGGCATTGCTGGAGGGCTCGAGCGTGTGGGACGTCGACGACGAACTCGTACTCGACCTCGAGAGGCTCGGATCGTCGGCTCTTACTGATCGTTGGTGGTGGCGTCAGCTCGATGCCCGCTTCGCGCCAGGTCTGACATGCGGAAATGCAACATCCGAAGCGTCGCCGGTTGGAGGTCGCCTCGAGTTCGCGCGCCGAAAAAAACCCAATGACCTGCGGAAATACGTCGCAGGTTCGTGCCCCCGGCAGGATGCAAACCCATGGCCATCGAGTTAGAAGATCCGATGTGTACGCAGGATCTTGCGGATCGTGGCCGCGGCCACACGGTATCCGAGTCGGCGCAGCTCGCCTTGGATCCGCACCGCATCCCGGGTGCGGTTCTCCCGAGCCATGGTGACGATCAGCTCAACCAGTTCGTCGCTTATAGGTGGCCGGCCCGGCGGCCTCGGTTGGCGCCACTTGTTCGCAACCAGACGCCGATGCCAGCGAAGCAGGGTGCCCGGAGTGACGATCCGGTGACCGCGCAGTGCCTGGGGGGCAGGAGCTTGAACAGCGCCGCGAGCACCGCACGGTCTGTCCAGCCCAGCCTCGGCCTCGGGTTCGTCCGGCGCAGCACCGCTACTTCCTGGCGTAACACCAGTATCTCGGCGTTCTTCGACGCCTGCGATCGGGCCAGCAACGCTAGCCAGGATAGGAGGTTCACGAGGATTCGGTAGAACAAACCGACGGCCACAGAGCTCGATCATGCCACGGGATCACCCGAGGTCAGGCTGTTGGCCGAGTTTCTGACCAGGACAGGCGGGCTGGGCGTGCCCTCGGTCCGGGTCCGGGACAACGAACAGCTCACGGCGGCACTTGCGTCTGCCATCGCCGAACCCGGCCCCCACCTGATCGAAGCGGCCGTGCCCGGCATCGTCGGCTGAGCCTTCGGCCCGCCTGTTTGATCCCGAATGTCGGCCAATCCTGTCCCTGACTGTGTCAGTATTGCTCCATTCCCAGTCCGTGAAGCCACCGTGCGTCTCGACATATTCGGCAGCCCAACGTCAAGACTCACCGTGCTGGCGACAGCCCTAACGAAACCGACCACGCCACCGCCGGGCCGCGGCACCCACGCCGAACAAGATCCCGCATATTTCGTGACCTCTCGGCTCCAGCAGACCGGAGGTAGCAGCAGGTGAAACGTCGATTGGCGGCGGCGGTAACCGCATCAGCGGTGATCCTTGTGGGGTCCGCCGACTCGGGGGCGTATCCTGGCGCCCAGGCGGAGCGCGCCTCCAGGAGCACCTCGACGAGCACCTCCTGCGGAGGTGGGGGCGGCGGCACCGGCCCGGTCGTGACCCAAGCCACGCAGGTCCAGCAAATCACCGGGCCCCTGTCCGCACGGTGGGGAATAAACGGCGCGGACCTCGGGGTGGCGTGGTCCGACGGCGTCTCGGTGTTCCACGTCTTCGGTGACAACTACAGCTCGGTCGTCCCCGGCTTCGGCGGGCCGACCGGGACGGACAGGCAGCCCAACGCCCTCGGGTGGGACACCACCGGGGATCTCTGCACGGGAATTCAGTACACAGGGTTCGCCAACGGGACCGACACCCCGTCCGGGAACCGGCAGGCGATCCTGCCTGCCATCTCCAGCTCCGAGGACGGAATCGTGCCGTCCGGTGGCATCCACGTCAACGGCAAGGACTACCTGAAGTACATCATCTTCCGGCTGGGCCACACCGGCCAGGAGCAGACGCGGGCCAACGGCATCGCGGAGTCGGACGACGGCGGAATCACCTGGCACCGGGTGGACACCGCTGTCTGGATGAACGACTCCTCGTACACCGAGAAGTTCCAGCAGCAGGCTCTGGCCGAGGGACCGGACGGGTACGTGTACGTCTACTCCACCCCCTCGGAGCGGCACGGTGACGTCTACCTGATGCAGGTGCCCGACGCGGCCATCCTGGACAAGGAGGCGTACCGGTACTGGACCGGGACCGGGTGGTCCTCGACGGAGTCATCGGCCGAGGCGGTTTTCGCCGGGCCCGCCGGAGAGATGTCGGCCCAGTACCTTCCCTCGGTGAACCGGTGGGTGGCGATGTACAACGACGACAACGACACCTCGAATGGCTCGACGGTCCTGCGGTACTCCACCTGCCCCACCGGGCCGTGGTCGTCCCCGCAGACGGTCCTGCCGGACAGCGTCCGGACGATCTACGCCCCGATGATCGACCCCCGCTCGACGGGGACGGACCTCTACTTCTACGGATCGGACTGGAACACCTATCAGACTTACCTGTTCCACTCGACGATCAACCTCCCTTGAGGGCCGAGCGGTGGGGGGACCGTGCGCGAGTGGAGTCCATCATCGGGTGCCCAGGTGTCGCACATAGCGATTGTCCTTCCGCGCGCTGACGGCTGAAGGCCTGGTCAGGAGGTGCCCCCGGCAGGATTCGAGCTGCGACCATCGGATTAGAAGAGTGTCCACTGCATGCCATCTTGTGACCGTGACGAACGCGACGTCCGTCATCACACCGTCATCACAGACCGTCTGAGTCAGGGAGCGAAGTCAGCGTCGTGTACTTGTGCTGCGGCTGGTTCTCTCCGCACGCGGAGGTCGGCGCTGGCAGATGAATGCCAGGCCAGAAGGTCCCGGTGGCAGGATTCGAACCTGCGGCCATCGACCTGGACGCACAGAATTTCAAGACGACAGGAGCTCAACGTCCGATCTCCCGCGGAAGGGGTATTCAAGATCGGCCAGATGCTGCGGGCACACATACATGATCCGTTGGTCTTCGGGACGGCTGATCGGCGTCAGGCCTCCCCAGTTCTTGCGGTGCTCGCGTTCCAGGCGTTCCAGCAGGTCACGCAGAGAGCGGAAGTCACCACCCGACGCAGTGCGGCGGTAGGGGCTGACGGGAACGTTCGACTGCAGACCGGAGGTGCTGTCCTTCCCGCTCGTGAAATCGTCGATGAACTCGACGGTCGCGGTGGCCGCCTCGATCGTAGCCTGGACACGGTCGCCGAGGCCGGCCGCCAGCACTCCTGGGCCGACGATCCCAAGGCCGGCGATCAGGTAGCGGAGGAACGGCAGGTAGCGTGCCAGTGCTGGCGGGATGGTGTCGATCGGATAGTCCCCGGCGCCGTCGTCCAGCAGATGGGGCCCGGCCGGCCATTCACACCACAGGCTCAGCACATGCTTGTCGCGGTGCAGGACCGCGGTCCGACCGACGACGCGGATGCTGAACACCGCCGGGCAGTGCACGCCCGCGTTGGCACGGTGTTCCAACAGGGTGCGGATACCGTTGAGCATGGCCTGCTGTTCGGCGTCGATCCGGTTCAGGGTGCTGTCCTGGGCGTCCATGCGGTGCCGGATGGCGTCCAGTTCGGCGACGAGGCTGGTGCCTCGCAGCCCGTCGAGCATGACGGCGGCCTCGAGCTTCCTCCGGCTTTTCGGGCAGCGGACCAGATGCTGGGCGTCCGGGTCGGGATCCGTGGCCTCGGCCAACAACTCGTCCAGATCGAACGCGTGGGTGCAACCGGTGCCGTCAGGGCCGGTGCAGACGCAGGGAACGAGGCGTGCCTCGACCAGCCCGGGGTAACGGTCCTCGATGATGTTGTCGAACGCCTCGGTGAGCACCGACAGGAACCGCACTGGGTAGGACCCGGTCACGCGAATAGAGACGGTGGGCTGCTCGCGACCGTCGTCCACAATCAGGGCCCAGGCAGGGGTGACTCCGTCGCGGTCGTGCAGCAGGGCCCCGCCGCGCCAGTGCAGGCCGGCGGTGTAGCGGTGTTCGCGGGCGATGAACCACGTCGGGATCCCGGCCTGGCGAGAGCGCAGCCGGTAGACGATGCCGATCTCGCGGGCGCCCTTGGCGGCGACATGCTCGCGCCATTGCCCGTCGACCTCAGTCGGCGGGGATTCGGGCAGCCGGTCGACGATGAAGGCGACGTCGTCGCTGTCGTGATGGTCGCCGAGGCGGTAGGCCAGGTCGAAGCTCTCCATCATGCGGATCAACCGGTCGGGCAGATCCGGATCGTCCTCCGCCTCCGCCAGGTCGTTCCACAGCCGGTGCCGCTCGGCCCGTGACAGCACCCCGTCGGCGGCGGTGACCGCGGCGCTGTCGATGACCTGGGTGATTCGCTCGTCAAGCCACCGGGGCCGCAGGATCACCTTGGCAGCCAGGTCCGGCCGGTCCGCGAAGTACACGATCTGGCCCAGGTCGTTCATGACGCGCGCGACCGCCTGCTGCCCCGCGGGATCGGTGAGACCGGCGGCGGCCATGGCCTTGAAGACGGCACTTCGCGTGGCCGTACGTCCGGGCAGGTCGCGGACCGCCTGAGCAGCGTCGGCCCACACCGTCGGCCAACGCATTCCCATCAGCGGCAGCTTCGCGGCCAGAGCCGTGATGGTCTCCAGCAACTCGCCGATGCCGGTGGGTGTGCGGGAATCGGCCCTGTGCACGGCGGCGATCTGCGGGTAGCGCCCGGCCAGATCGGCTGGCAGGGTCGCCGGGGAATCCTCATCTGTCTATCCCCTGGAACCATGGAGGGTTCTGTCAAGCGGCTAGAGCCACCTGATGATTGTTGGTGCTCCGTCGTTCCTTCATGAGCCGTTCGAACTCGGTCGGCGCGAGGCAGCCGGCCGCGCTGTGGCGTCGGCGCGTGTTGTAGAAGTCGGCAATCCAGGTCGCGATGCGGATCCGGGCCTCGGCGTGGGTGGCGAACGAGTGCCGGTGGACGAACTCGACCTTGAGCGCACTGTTGAACGACTCGCTCACAGCGTTGTCCAGGGCCGAACCGACCCGGCCCATGCTCTGGACCACGCCAAGCCGCGCGCACAGGTCGTTGAACAGGGCGGACGTGTACTCCGAGCCGCGATCGCTGTGAAAGATCACGCCGTCGACGTCACCGCCACGGGTCGCAACCGCCATCTGCAAAGCGGCGGCCACCAACTGCGCGTCGTGGTGCTCACCCAGGGCGTAGCCCAGCAGCCGACGGCTGAACAGATCGATCACGCTCGCGCACCACAGCCGCCCCTCGCTGGTGACGATCTCGGTCATGTCACCGCACCACAGCACGTCCGGAGCGACCGCGTCGAAGTTCCGACGCACCAGGTCACGGGCCACCGGCCGCTTGCCCTGCCTGGTCGAGCTGCGTCGCTTGGGCGGCTTGCGCCCAGACAACCCGAGCTCGGCCATCAGCTGCGCAACGGTGTTCACCGACACCGCCCAGCCCTCATCGACCAGGTCCTGGTGGATCCGCGGCGAGCCGTAGCCTTGCCCGACGCCTCGAAAAGCTTCGTCACGCGCTCACACAACGCCGCCTTGCGCAGCTGCCGTGCAGTCGGCGCCCGATCATGCCACTTGTAGAACCAGGATTCCGAGACGCCCAGCGCCCGGCACGTCAGGGCATGCGGCACCCCGTGCTCGGTCCTCTGGCAGGCGATGAAGTCGGCCACGGCTACCTCGTCGCCTCCTTCACCCACAGGACCACCGAACGCTTGAGGACATCACGCTCCATCCGCAGCTCGGCGTTCTCCCGCCGCAACCGCGCCAGCTCCGCGGCCTTCGACTCGCCCAGCCCACTCGCCGCAGCCTGCCGCTGCGCGGCCCGCTCCCGACTCACCCACGTGGCCAACGTCGTCTCGTTGATCCCCAGGTCCCGCGCCACCTCCGCGCACGACTTCCCGGTCTCGGTCACGATCCGGATCGTACCGGCGCCTCATCTCAGCCATCTGACTCTCCCTGTCAGTTGTGGCCTCCACGATACGAGGGAAACGTCAGTGCGGTGACACCGCGATCAAGCCATCGGTATACAGCACAAGCGTGGAGTTCGGCGGCAGGACCTCGGTGGCCTCTGAGCGGACGGGCGTGGGATCGATGCCCAGCAGCATGCTCCGGCCGCCGGTCAGGAAACGCGTGTCGCCCTCACTGCTGACCAGCACCGGGGGCGGATGGCCTGCGACGGCGTAGTTGAACTTCCATGGCTCGTCCGGGGCGTCCTTCTCCACCAGGCCGTAGATGCAGCTCAGGGTGTCGCCCTGGTAGAAGATGTGGTGTGCGGCGTCCAATCGGGCCAGGATCTTCCCCGGCGGCTCCTTGCGGTCGCAGGCGACGCCGCGCAGCATGTTGCGGACCTGGCTCATCGTGACCGCGGCGCGCAGGTCATGCCCGGCGACGTCCCCGATGATCACAGCGGTGGCGCCGTAGGGCAGGACGAACGCGTCATACGAGTCCCCACCGACCCCCGCAGGCTCCGCAGCCGGCTGGTAGCGTGCCGCGATTTCCAGCGGCCCCGTCTCGGGCAACTCCGGCAGCAGAGAACGCTGCAGCCGCTCGGCGATGCGTTGGACCTCGGTGTGCAGGAGGCCGTTGTCCACCGCCAAGGCGACCCGGTGGGCCAGGTCCTCGACCAACGGAAGATCGTCCTCTGTGAACGGCGCGGTGTCCCCGCTGCGGACCAGCGTCAGCGCCCCGAAAACCTGCCGACGAGAGCGCAACGGCGCCAAGACCGCCGTGTGGGCCCCCAGGTGGGCGAACAGTTCCAACTCGACCGCGTGCAGCGGGTCGGCGGCGTGTTCCGGCTCGGGGAAATCCTTGACCAGTAGCGGGCCGGCGCCGCGCAGAGTCCTGGCCAGCGGCGCGGGCGAGTCGTCGGGAATCGGCGGCAGGGCGGCCTCGAAGAGCCCCGGGGGCAGCAGGTCGGGGTCCCGGTGTTCCACGACCTCGCGGTGCAGGCGGCCGGCGTCGTCGACCAGATCGACCGCGCACCAGTCGGCCAGGCCGGGTACCAGCGTGCGGCACAGTCGGCGCAGCCCGGTCTCCAAGTTCATGGTGCTGGCCAGCGCGTCGTTGGCGTTGAGCAGCACCGTCAAGCGCCCCAGCGCGCCCTGCACAACCTGCTCGATGTCGCCGCTCTCCGCGCCGGACGGCGCCGCGTCGCTCTCCTCGGGGTCCGTCGCAGCGCCCCTTCCTTGAAATCCATCCATCGGTGCGGGCGGGGGCGGAACTCACATCCGCCCCCGCGTCCGCGCACCGGATGGCGCCCAGTGCACCAACGTCAGAGGATCCGCCGCACTCACCGCCGCAGCCAGCCTAATACGCCAGCCTGGCTTCGGCCTCTGAACTGCGCTTTCATTGAGACGCGGCAGGAAGTCGCTGGCTGAGGCCGAAGCGTGGGCCGTGAGTGGTGGTCGTAAGGCCAGCTCAACCCCGGTGGCCGCCACGCCACCGGTTATCGTCCGCTGGTGTCTACTGTCGGCGTTCGTGCCGGTAGTGGTCGCGCCAGACGAGCCGGTAGACCGGCACGTAGCGCGGGATCGACCGGACGCCGGGGATGAAGGGGATCAGGACGAAGCCGAGACTCAGTACCGCCATCAGGCCCCAGATGAGCGCGTCGGCGTTGGTGGTGTGGTCGAACGGCGAGATCTGGTACCAGAACGTGTACAGCCACAGCCACGGCTGACCGGGGTAGTTCCCGGTCTCGTTCATCATGCCCCACTGGTTGCCGGACAGGTGTCTGTCGTCGGCGAGGCCGGCCATGTATGTGCCGTCGTTCAAGAACAGCAGAGGCTTGGTGTAGTCGTTCTGGTAAAATCCGCCGGTCGATAGCAGCTGCCCGTCCAGAGACCCGGCCTGGGCTTGATTCAACAGCTGGTTCAGCAGGACCTGAACTGGTCCGGCGGTACCCGCCGGGACTTGGGTCGGATCGCCCTTGGCCGCGGTCACCGCGTCGGAGTACTGCTTGCGCAGCGCGGTCTGCTGGTCGGCGGTGGCGTTCTTGTACTCTGTCAGCGCCGCGGCCACATCAGCGGCCTGGGGGGCATTGGACAGCGGGGTGAGGACGAAGTCGTTCACGGTGTCGATCGGCTGGTGCACTCCGACAAGTTTCGCGAGTCCGACCGGACCGATCTTCTGCCCGGGTGCCGCGCTGTTGTAGGGCGGTCCGTAGCCGGCGGTGGTGCTGCTGCCGTCCAGCTCGGTGAACGCTGTGGACAGGAAGTCGCCCGGATCGGCCTTGGCCCAGGACTGGAGCGTCACGGGCTTGTCGTCGGGCGCGCCGAACACCGCGGCCAGCCCGACGGTCAGCAGTGCGACCGCGACCAGCGCGATCACGAACTCCTTGACCAGGTCGTAGGGCCGGGTGCGCTTCGGTACGGGTTCGGGCTGTGGTAGGCGGGCCCAGCGGGGGGTCATCGGTCCTCCCCCTCAGGCGTTTGGCTGGCTTCCGTTTCCACGCTGGCCGAACCGCTGTCCAGCGGGATCGGCGGCACGACGCCGCGGCGGCGGACCAGCAGAACGTGCCAGGCGGTCAGCAGCCCGAGGGCGAGCGGCAGCAGCACGATGTGCCACATCAGCATCTGCCCGAAGTCCAGGACGTTGAAGAACGCGCCGACCCCGACCGAGTTCAGCCCGTCCTTGGCCTGGGTACCGATCCACTGCGAGTCGAAGTTCTGCTGGACCAGGTACCCGGTGAAGGCAGTGCCGACAGAGGCCAGGAACGCGACCGCGCCGGTGATCCAGGTCGCCGCACGACGGCCGCGCCATGCGGCCATGAAGAACTTGCCCCACAGGTGGATGACCATGAAGGCCATGAACAGCTCGACGCTCCAAAGGTGCAGCGAGTTGACGTAGCGGCCGACGGACGAGACGTGCCACCAGGTCGGGCCCTTCAGCGCCAGGATGCCGCCGGTGGCGAGGACCACGCACAGCGCGGACAGCGTCAGTACTCCGAACACATAGATCCAGGAGGCGACCCAGGACGGCTGCGTATCCGGCAGCAGCTTGTCCGGAGGGAAGGTCCGGACCGCGCGACGGCGCACGGCACCGGTCCAGCCACCGGACCCGGCCCTCGGGGATGACGGTGCGGTCTGGTCAGTCATCGTGCTTGTGTCCCTTCGGGAAGGGCAGCAGCAGTGCGAGGACGAACACCAGGATCATGATGCCGATGACGGTCAGGTTGGCCACCGAGATCTGGATCACACCCCAGTGCAGGTAGTGCCCGGTGTGGTTGAGGTCGACCGGAGCAGCCACGACCGAGGTGGGCGGTGGTGCGGCCATGATGGATCGCCTTTCGCAGGAGACACATGCGGAGTCTGGAAGTAGTGGCGGAGTGAATGTCTCTCCGTGGCAGGCACTGAACCAGGGCCGATAGGCCTGTCTTACGAGGACCGACGGCACCGGCTCAGCGCGTGCCGTAGGCCGACGGCTGAGTAGAACGACAACGGGATCCCGGCAGCGCGAGGTTTCGCGACGGTAGGCCAACTGGGGGACCGCAGGTATCCGGCACACCTGTGCCGGCACTGACGAGGATCACGCCACCGCAGCGTCGTCGCCGCTGTCCCGCGGCCCGGCGCAGCACGCCGTAGACGGCGGCGGCCAGCACCGTAGCCTTGCCTGTAGTACCTCTGAAACTCGCCCATAGGCTATGACCTGGGGTTTCAGGAAGCTGCTTGATACTCGTTGATCAGTCCTTCTAGGACGGATTTCTTGCGGATCTGTCCCGGCAGGGCCGGGAAGGGGATCACGTTCGAAGCGTCATTGGGTGCGCGTAGTTCCATCCCCTGGCCCTGATGGCTTCGTCCGGTGTTGTAGTGATCGATGTATCGATCCAGGACGGTGCGCAGGGGGCGCTCTCCGGCGATGAGCATCCGATCGGTGCACTAGGTCGTGTCTGGTGTTGCGATCAGTATTCGTAGTTTCTATCCCGTGACCGGGTTGAGGCTGGTAGAACGCTGATGTGACGCGACGTGAGCTGAGCGACGACGAGTGGGCGTTGATCGAGCCTCTGCTTCCGATCGGGCGGTTCGGCCCGTACCCGCAACGCCTGCGTGACCAGGTCGAAGGGGTGATTTGGCGGTTCCGCACGGGCAGTCAGTGGCGGGAGATGCCTGCCGAGTTCGGGCCTTGGCAGACGGTCTACGATGCGTTCGCCCGTTGGCGCGAGGCCGGGGTGTTCGCGGCGTTGATGGACGCGATGATCGCCGAGGCAGCCCGGCGTGGGCAGGCGGACCTGTCGCTGGGGAGCGTGGACTCCACCAGCGTGCGTGCACACCAGGATGCGGCGGGGATGCGCCTTGATCCGCAGGTCCTCGAGGCGCTTGAGAAGGCAGCGGCCGAGGAAAAGGGGCGGCAGCAACCGGACAAACCGCCCCACTGAGCGACGAGGAACAGAACGCGGCTGAACAACGGCGGTGGGTGCGACGCCGTCGCCGGGCCCGGCTCACCGCCGCCGCACTTGGGCGTTCGCGTGGCGGGCTGACCGGCAAGGTCCACCTGTCAGCGGACAGGTGGTGCCGGCCGCTGTCTTTCGTGCTGACCCCCGGCCAGGCCGGCGACAGTCCGCAATTCGCTGCGGTCCTGGCGAAGGTCAAGGTCCGGGGCCCGGTCGGGCGGCCGCGCACCCGCCCGGACGCGGTCGCCGCCGATAAGGCCTACTCATCCCGCGCCAACCGTGCCCACCTGCACAAACGCGGCATTAAAGCAGTGATCCCGGAGAAGACGGACCAGGCCGCACACCGCAAGAAGCGCGGGAGTGCCGGCGGGCGACCTGTTGCCTTCGACGCCGAACTGTACAAGGAGCGCAACACGGTGGAGCGCTGCATCAACAAGATCAAGATATGGCGCGGCCTGGCCATGCGCAGTGACAAGAAGCCCGAGAGCTACCTGGCCGGACTCCAACTACGCGGGGCACTGATCTGGATACGCAGCCTCAAACCAACAGCGTGATCAGAACCTCAGACACGACCTAGGTGCGGATGGGTGCGTACGAACCGTTCCGCGATCGCGTTCATCCGCGGCGACTGCGGCGCGGTGAGCACCGCCTCGATACCCGCCGAGGCGAACATGGCATCGAAGGCGCAGGTGAACTTGCTGTCGCGATCCCGGAGCAGCCGGGTGAACCGGTGCGCGGCCTCTTCCAGGTCGGCGGTGAACTCCCGCGCCAGCTGCACGGCCCAGGCCCCGGTCGGACAGCGAGTCACGCCGAGCAGGTGGACCCGGCGGGTGGAGTGTTCGATCACGAACGCCACGTATAGCCGGGTCAATGTGACCGCACAGTCGACGTGGAAGAAGTCCAAGGCCAGGATCGTCTCGGCGTGAGCGCGCAGGAAAGTGCGCCACGAATCATCCCGGGCCGAAGGTGGCGGGATGCGATGCGATCGCAGGATCCTGCGGATGGTACCCGCCCCGATCCGGTGTCCGAGCCGGCGCAACTCGCCTTGGATCCGCACCACACCCCAGGTACGGTTCTCCCGGGCCAGGCGCACGATCAACTCCACCAACTCTTCCGCCATCGGCGGAGGCCCCGGCGGCCTGGGCTGGGCCCACTTCCTTCTGACCCGCGGGCGCCACTGGACGACCCCAACGTCATCCCGTTCCCGGCCCCGCAAATCACTCGAACGAAGATCCTCGGAGGCCTCATCAACGAATACGACGCCGCAGCATAGACCGAGGTCAACGCCTCGGCAGGGTTATTGAACCCCACAGGGAGGGCTCAGCTTCCGGCCGGGAAGTTCCCCCCGACCACGGAGGTATGGCCGGCCACGGTGGTCTCGACGCGGAAGGTGTCTTTGCTAGCGTCCCGCTTGCCGGTCTTGTGGTTGTACTGGGCGGCGAAGACCTCCTGCAGTGCCGGGACTGTCCGGCCGGGCTTAAGGGTCCAGCGGTAGACCAGGAACCCGTCGGCCGGCGCCACGCTGACGGTGAAGTCGTCGGCTGGCGCCGTCCGCCACTCGCCTGTGTGTTGTACGCCGTCGGTCTGCGCGATCCGTATCTCTACCGTCAGTGTGGTCAGCGGCTGCGCCACGTCGATCGTCAGATCGTTCTGAGCCCAGTAGATGATGCTGTGCGGACTGATGGTTCCCCGTGCCGCGATCGCGCCGTCCGCGGTGTTGGCGGTGGTGGCCGGCTGCCTCGAAGGGGTCGGGGACGTTGTCGCTGGCGGCTTGGCAGTCGACGCGCGGGGTGACGGCGTGGCGCTGGCGGTATCGCCGGTCGGCGCGACGACGGCAGGAGGCGTGGGCTGCGGCGCCCGTTGCTGCATCCCGGCCGCGACAGCGAGACCGCCGAGGCCGGTTACGCCCTGTCCTACGCCAATACTCGGCCATCGGGTGTGACCTGGGACGGTGCATCTGGGAGGATCACGTCCCGTGGCTGTCGGTCTGCTGTATCGGATTTTCGTCAGCGTGCTGGGTTGGCTGGTGTTGTTGGCCCGGTCCTCGGCATCGAAGGACGCGGAATTACTTGCTCTCCGGCATGAGGTTGCGGTGCTGCGCCGGACCAATCCGAAGCCGCGGATTGACTGGTCCGATCGGGCAGTCTTGTCCGCGTTGGCCAGGGTCCTGCCGAAGGCGCTGCGAGCACACCGGCTGGTGACCCCCGGCACGCTACTGCGGTGGCATCGCCGGCTGATCGCGAACAAGTGGCGCCAGCCCAAACCGCCAGGTCGTCCGCCGATCCCGGCCGATGTGGTGGCGTTGATCGTCCGGCTCGCGAGCGAGAACCCGAGCTGGGGTACGGTGCGGATCCAGGGCGAACTGCGCCGGCTCGGTCACCACATCGGCGCCTCCACGATCCGACGGATCCTCCGCTCGCGCAGGATCCCGCCTCCGGACCGGCGTAACGACACGTGGCGAACGTTCCTGCGCTCACAAGCAGAGACGATTCTGGCAATCGACTTTCTGCATGTCGACACTGTGATGCTAAAGCGGCTGTATGCGGCGGTCGTCATTGAGGTCGGCAGCCGCCGGGCCTATCTGCTGGGCGTCACCGACCATCCGACCGGCGCCTGGGCCACTCAAGTCGCCCGGGAACTCGCCGCCGATCTGGAGCAGGCCGGGCACCGCTTCACCCGGCTGATCCGGGACCGGGATGCAAAGTTCACCGAGTCCTTCGACGCGGTGTTCACCTCGATCGGTGTCGAGTCCTTGCTGACCGCGCCGCAGGCGCCGAGGATGAACGCCTACGCGGAGCGGCTGATCGGCTCGATCCGCCGCGAATGCTGCGACCGTCTCCTCATAGTCGGGCAGCACCACCTACGTCGGGTCTTGGGCGAATACCTCGAGCACTACAACTCCGGCCGCTCTCATCAAGGCCACAAAATGGGTCTGCGTGCACCGGACGATCGATCCAACGTAATCCCAATGCCAGTGCCTATCAACGAGATCCGCCGCCGAAAACGGCTCGGAGGCTTGATCAACGAGTATCGAACAGCGGCTTAAAACCCCAGGTCACACCCAGTAGCAGGGTTTTGGAGTAGGACAGGGTCGAAGGCATACGTGCTGGCGGTAATCGAGCACGCGACCCGTCGGGCCCGGGTGTTGGGTGCCACCTTCCATCCGACGGCGGATTGGGTCACGCAGCAGGCCCGGAACGTGCTGATGGACTTGGATGACGCCGGAGCGAGGGTGAAGTTCCTGATCCACGATCGGGACGCATCGTTCGGTGCGGCGTTCGACGCGGTGTTTGCTGCCGCCGGGATGGACGTGGTCTGCACCGGAATACGGGCACCCCGCCAGAACGCGATCATGGAGTGCTGGTTCCGGTCTCAGCGTGCGGAGCTGACCGACCGTACCCTCATCTGGAACTTGGAGCATCTGATGCGGCTGCTGCGCGAATACGAGACCTTCTACAACGGTCACCGCCCACACCGGTCCCTCGACCAGGCCGCGCCGATGCGTCCGCGGCCGGACAACGTGGTCGATCTTGAGGAGTTCCGGGTCCGACGGCGTGATCGCGCCGGAGGGCTGTTCCACGAATATCGGCAGGTCGCATAGGTTATCGGCACCCTCAGCCTTGATCGTCCGTCACCGGTCGAGTTCGAGGTTGGTCAGTACGAGCAGGGCGCGGAGCAGGTTGGTGGCGCGGGCGGGGTCGGTGCGGAGTTTGGTGAGGATCCGCCAGTTCTCAAGTGTGCGAAGCCGTGCTCGACGAGGGCGCGGGCTGCGGAGATCACGTGTTGGCGCGCTTCTGGCCGGCTGTGAGCTTGCGTTTCTTGGTGGCGCCGTAGCCGGTGATGACCACCGGGTCCTCGCTGGTGTCGGCGAGGCCGAGGAACCCGAGGTCGGCCAGGGCGCCGAGGCCAGCAGCGTTGAGGTGTTCGACGATGTGAGGGTCGACGTGATCAGGTGCCGCCGCCGCACGTCGCATGGAGTGCCTCCAAGTCGCCCAGCAGCTTTTTCTGGGTGTCGTTCGAGACCGAGCCGTTGTCGGAGACGTTCAAGTCGGCGGAGCCCAAGTCGTCATTGAGGCTGTGCAGCTCGGCGAGGAGCACGGCAGTGATCCCGTTCGGGAGTTCGGTGAGCATCTGCTCGGCGTCCCGATACGCCGAGGAGTCGGTGCTGGTGCCGGCCAACTCGTCTGGGTGTTGCTGCGAGAGTGAGTCGAACACGCCGCAGCCAACCGACCCGCTGCCGGTCGCGCCCGAGGAGGGCGAGTTCGAGTGGCGACCGGTGCCGCTCGTGCCGGACCCCGCGTTGTTGAGGGTGCCGCTGCTACCGCAGCCTGCGACAGCCAGCCCGAACACCGCACCGGTCGCCACCGCTGCGACACGGGTGAATAGCCGCACTGTCTCTTTCTCCTTCGCCACGACGACCAAGCCAAACCTCCGAAACACGGAGTGTACGTCAACAAACTGAGCCCCTGCAGGCGCATAGGCGATGATAGGCCGACTAGCCGGACCCGGCCCAGTTCGTCATCGGCCGGATCGTTCCCGGCCTGATGTCCTGGAAAGGCCGCTACAGCGAACCCGAACGGGCCGATCACCAGCGAGACGGCCGACGTCCTCGACCTGTATCGGCGCGCCAGACCCCCCAGATTCGTATTTTCGAGCCCCACACCTATGCACGTCACTGGCCGATCGGGGTGTTCCATGCGTTGACTATCGCGGCCACGGCGAGCAGTGGCGGCACGGCGGCGAGCGCCAGCCGCAAGACGCGGGGCAGGAAATAGGCAGGCAGCCACTGGACGATTGCCACGATCCCCGACGCGTCTATGAGCCATCCCGTGTGGTCCAGGGAGGCGAAGTCCTTGGGACAGTCGGCAACGGAACCGCACGATTCGTTGCTGAAATCCGACAGGAACACCAGGGCAATGGCAATCGGAAGCAAGAACAGGGTGATCGACAAGGACACCGCAGGAGGAATCAACCAGAAGAAGCGCCGGTCGACATCTGCTGGACCGCGCGCGGCCGCATGGTCCCGGCCTTCGGCTTCGTCGGGCCGGCCCTGAGCCGCCAACGTCACCGCCAACTCCAGCGCCGCGTCTTTGTCCCCGGCCGCCGCAGCCTTGCGGTACCACCCCTCAGCTTCAGCGTCGTCCCCGCGCTGGCGCGCCATGAAGCCGAGGTTGTACGCCCCGAACGCGTCGCCGGTGGCGGCGGCCCTGCGATACCACTGCTCAGCCCCCTCATCGTCACCCCGCTTGGCCATCAAATCCCCGCACCGATTCATCGCATCAGCGATCCCGGCCTCCCCGGCGGCGGCATAAAGCCGCTCCGCCTCGGCGAGATCACCCTGCTGTTCGCGCTCGATCCCCAGCCGCAGCATCTCGTCAGGTGTCACGATCGTCCCCCGTTCGACCCGTCGGCCATCAATGACCTATGCCATCACCGACGATCGTTCAGCGACACCTATAAGGTTCCAGGGCGGTGATCAGGTGCGATGCACCACCACCTCCAGAACCGGTCCGAGAACGCTGCAAGTAGCCCAAACATCCACAGTGCCTTGACGAGATCTGCGAGCACCTGCCCACCGCAGGTCAGGGCGCCCTGGCCGGCCTCGGCTTCGTCGGCCTGGAGGCCGACCTCGACGAGTCGGTGGCCATCACCTGGGCCAAGCGGACCCGCAAGTAGAAGCTCACCGCGGCTCAGAAGTAGGCCGACCAACTCATCGCCACCGCCCGCGCACCCGTCGAGCACGGCTTCGCCGCGAAGAACTGGCGCATCCTCACCCGACTCCGGCTCGACCCGGCACGGGCAACCAATCTGCTACGAGCCCTGCTCGTCCTCACCAACCTCGAAACCACCCGCTGACAAACGATCTAGAACGCAGACACCCGCCCACCAACAGCACGAGCACCCACGAACCCATCCACACCAGCACTCCAACCAGCGTGTTCAAGATAAAATGCGCTCAATGCCAGCCTCTGCCAGCTTGGCCCGCATCTGGACCAGCGCCCCCCGATCCCACACCTATGTCACCCGGAAGTCCGTCACGACACCATCCTGACACGTCCTCGCGGCAAGATGGTCGCTTCCACACGGAACGAGCAGCCCAGTAGCCGCGTGCAGCATCGCCGAACCTGGGTAGCGTCGCGGCGAGCGCTCCTGCCAGCCTGCCGTCGCTGCATGGCTCCGCTGCGTTGTCCATAGGACCTGTGGACAACCAGGCTCGTGACGATCCACCCCTCCACCTACGTGCGATGAGCGGTGTTCTTCGCCGACGCGAGTCGCGCGGTGAATGAACGCCGTCTGCATGATGTGGCCCAAAACATAGCCAAGCTAGTACTACTAAAATGGAACATAAGCTTACGAATCGATGGTGGGCTCAGTAGAAGCTGTGGCACCGCGGGAGCAAGTACCAGAACCCCGATTTCATCAGGACCACCAGACCACGAGTATCGATCATCCCGGTTGGATCAGGGAACACATGCGGCCACCCGTCGCCTAGTACCGTCTCGTTAGCCGGCTCGACGGGCGCTGTCGTACTTCGGACTGATCGCGATGGCGAAATCGTCGTATGCGGATCGGCGCGACACTTGAAAGCCACAGTGCACCGGTAGCCGCCGCTCTGCGCGTTGCATGGCTCCCGCCGGTTCATGCGCGGCGGGAGTTACGACTAAGGATCCTGACATAAGCGGGTTCCGGTCTGCGCGACAGCCTGCGAGCGCGATGCTGTACCAGACCTCGTTGATGTTTCGGAGGCGCAGACAGCCGAGACGAAGGAGAGCACCCGCCGCTGTCGGAGGCCGAGGACTGCCCGTGGGAACAGATCGCGTCCGCTGGCGCCAACTCCGTTCCGCACTAAGTTGAGACTTCTGCTTACCTGGTCGGCCGCTCGCGGATCGAATGTACGTCCGATATGGCCCCTTGGCCCTTCATCAGGTGAACCCCATGGTTCGAAGCGCCCGCCGAGGCGATATAGATACCCAGCAACAACATGGAGACAGTCAGTAGCCACCAAAGCGCAACCGGTGGTCCTCCTTGGTGCAAGTTGGGAACGGCGAGGCCGGCCACGAACATGGGGGCAGCTATCAGCAGGAAGATCCAGCCGCCTATCAGCTGGCCGCGGCGCTGCGATGTCGCGACTGACTCTGCAGCCACCCCTATGCGGACCATATTGCCGCAGGTGCGACAGCGCCGTTCAACTTACAGTCCCCGAAGAGCCACCCCCGAGCCTGTGGGGTTCAACAACGTCGCCATGGCGTTCACTTGGGGTGATTCGACCTGCGGCTAAGTGGTGTAAGTGCTCTTGTTAGGCGGCCTTCTTGCCGGGTGGGAGTGCGGCTGGTCCGGTGAACGGGGCTGTGGTGGTGGTGCCGAGGAGTTCGGCCATGGAGCCATCAGAGAGGTAGCCGCGTACGGCGACCTGCCATTCGTCGTGGAGTTCGGCCAGGACCGCGCCGGTGAGGCGTTCGGGTGCGGCCAGGTTGGGGAAGACCTGCACGACGTCGGCTCGGCGTTTGACCTCGCGGTTGAGTCGCTCCAGCAGGTTCGACCTATGACAGAAGCGGAACGCTAGGACGGAAGCCGCGGCACCGACGACCGTGAGCGAGCGGTGAAGAGTCCGGCTACGGTATGTTCGGGCGATTATCGGCTGTTGTGGTGCGATGACTCGCACATCGCATAGGCTGCGTTTCGCACAAGCCGAACGACAGTATGCTCCTTCTGTGGGGAACCGTGACGTGACCAGTCTGATCATCCAGCTTCCCGATCGGCTGTTGGAGCTGGCGCCGGACGAAGAGGCGACCTTCGGGCGCGGGGGCCGGGGTGCGGCGGCGGTGGACGTGCCGTTCGACGATCCGGCGGTGTCGCGGCTGGCCGGGCGCATCCGGGCGGTGGACGACTACTGGACGATCTCCAACCTGTCCTCGCGAGCCACGTACATCGTGGAGAACCCGGAGGGCGGGGGTGAGTTCGTGAAGGTGGCACAGGGGCGGCTCGACATGCCGGTGCCATTCGAGATCTCCAAGCTTGTGGTGCCCGGCCGGGACGGCCAGTTGTCAGTGACCATATTCGCCCCGGAACACGTCTACGTCACCAAAGCCGTCAGCCACGGCGCGTTGAAGACCCAGGCCGCCTTCCTGCTCAACGAGAGCGCCAAATACTTCCTGGTGCTGGTCGCCTTGTGTGAGCCGCGGCTGCGCGACGGAGCCTCGGTGGTGCTGCCCAGCGTCCCGCAGATCGTCGAGCGTCTGCGGGGTCTGGAGTCCTGCCGTGACCTGACGCGGTCCGCCATCAACTTCCACATCGACTACCTGGCGCGCACCAAGCTGCGGGTCCGGGACGTCGCCCCGGACAGTGGCGAGAAGGAGGATAAGGCCGACTGGCAGCGCGCCGCCCTCGTATCCACAGCACTGCGGTTCAACCTGGTGCGCGAGGAACATCTCAGCCTCCTGCCATCACGAACCTTTGGCTGGTCAGCCGTCGGCCCCGCCCATCCGCAGATGATCGAGACAATCGCGCCAGGCCGGCGACCGTGAGCGGCCCGGGCAAGGCGCCCTGATGGAGCTCGGGGCTCCAGACCGAAGCGGTCAAGGAGTTCACCGGGACCGACTGGCACGCCCGGTTCTTCGTCATCCTGGTCATTGCGGATGACGACCAGGATGCAAGCCCGCTGCGCCCCACCGACCAGGTCCGCTTCGCCCGCAAGCAGGGATGGCAGTGGCGGCCGGCTGATCTGGTGGGCGTACCGCCGCGCGTCCTGTCCGAGGCCTTGCGGGACGTCGACGTCTTCGCCATCGCCGGCATCGCTGCTGATCCGGCATGGACCGACTGCGGCGACAGTCCACATAACAGCATACTGGCGCAAGCAGAGCTTCGGTGAGCTCAACGAGTCGGCTCGGACTCGCTGGAGCGCCCTGGCCCGTCTGATGCCGCGGACGAAGGCCGCGGACGCGTCAAGCTGGCCGGCCAGTTCTACGGGTGCGGGAACCTGCGTTGGTTCGGTGTTGACCAGGCGCGCGGCGGATCGCGGGCCGGGTAGCCCGCCAGCGGACCCACCACGCAGCGGACCGGCTCACGCCCCGCAGATCCCCGCGACCACCTGGGCGTCCGTCACTGCCTGGTGCGTGGACGGATTCCGCCCGCTCTCCGCCTGCGTCACGACGGCCTGCATGTCGTCGGCGACCTTGTTCATCGCGTCCTTCCCGCCGGACTTCTGGGTGACGAGAGCGGCCTGCCGCAGCTGCCCTATCGAGGTGTCGGCAACCTTCAGGGCAGCCTGCAAGTCATTGGATTTCTGGGCCTTCTCGGCGTTCTGAATGGCGGGCAACGCCTCGGAGCAGCCGGCATCGCCGCTCGCGCCACCTGTCTGGCCTGACGCGCTGTCGGAGGTCCCCCCAGTGATAGCCCGCGCACCGCCCTTCGACAGCCCGTCCACGCCGACCGTGCCCGAACTCGAGCACCCGGCGAGCAACAGTGCGACGCACGCGGCACCGACCATTGCCGGCATACGAGGACGAGCAGACATGAAACAACTCCCCTTGATCAGAAGTTCAAGCTACCTGGTGCTTCAGGAGGCGCCCACTATCAGCGACTGTATGGACGAGCCGGGCATTCCTGTATCTGGATCCTCCTCAGGGGGGCGCCTTGCTCCGCCATACAAACAGGGCTTTGATCCGTGTCGGCACCTGTAAGCTTCCAGGGCGGCGGAAGCCGCAGGTCGGGTTCCATGCTCCGGCCGAATCGGATGCCGCAGCCTCTGACCCGTCACCGAAGCTGCGGCATTTCCACGCGGCGGCTTCGAGACCGCGCGAGGATTGCGGTATCGGGGTCAGATCAGCTGGTTCCAACCGTATAGCGCGGTGCTGCTGCCGCAGAAGGCGGTGGAGAACCCGCCGCCGCTGTCGGCGGGTGCCAGGTCTCCGATCGCGGTGTGGCCGTCGGAGCACTGGGCGTAGGCTTCAAAGAAGGTCCCAGCCGCGTATCCGTGGCAGTGCCCTGTGTACGTCGAGCCGCTGGGGACCCCGGAGCAGACTCCGGTATCGGAGCTGAGCGCCGAAGCCTGGTCAGCGGAGGTAACGCCGAACAGTCCGAGTCCGGTCGCGACGATGATCGCGGCGACGCGATTCCTGGTTGTCATGTGCCTCTCTCTTCTGTCGGTGGCAGGGTCCTTCGGACGGGCCGGCATTTCCGTACCGGGGTCCTCATCGGGGGGCTGTCGTGCACCGCCCATGCAAGCAGGGCTCTGACCCGCGTCGGTACCTGTAAGCCTCCAGGGCAGTCAAGCGCCGCAGATCGGACACCGCCGGAGCGGGTACCTTGTCGCCCCCCTTCCGGACGGCCGAGGGTGTTGACCCTGGAAGCTTCCAGGACCGATCCTGTGCGTCTTTTTTTACACTTCGATACCGGAAATCCGCTTCAGCAGCACCCTCGATCATGCCTGGGCCTTCACCGGTGATCTTGGTCGGCCGCGCCGGTCCAGGGGGATGATGAATCCCGGTTGGTACTTCGAGCCGTCGAGCGGAACGGAGCGGTGCTGGGACAGGAGGAGTTGGATTCCTCAGAAGCCTACGAAAGGGTGTCGCCATGGCGAACCAGCCGATCCAGGAGAAGGTCCGCCCGCTGGGCCCCCACGACCGCGTGGGCGGCATGCGCTCGACCAACGGCACCGGCGTCACGTTGAAGAACCGCAGCGCCCCGGACGCCGAGGGCCGGTTCTTCGCGACGCGCTGGGCGTCCGTCCTGTCCATGCCGCTGGTCCCGCTGAACCGGCTCTACCTGGCCCAGCAGGGACCAGCGCGGACCAACTCGGTCGGCTACGGCCGAAACCGCACAGGGACGACCGTCGGCTACCAGATCCTCGGCATGGTCGCGATGCGTCCGGAAGACATCCTGGGCACCTACCTCTTCCACTGGCTCCTTTGTCCTGCGATCATCTTCGGCCCGGCCGCCGCCCTGGGAACCGCCGTGCCGGCGCTCGGCGTGGTGTGGTTCTTCCTGAGCCTGATCCTCGTCGCCGGCTTCTGCGGACAACGGAACCGGACCGGCGGGCCGCCCCGAACACCCGAAGGCGTGCAGTACCAGCCGCCCTCGAACGTGGGCTCCGATCCCCGGGTGGCTGACGCCCGCAAGATAATGGCGCTCCTGCACGACGAGTCGGCCAACCCGGCCCTGAGGCAGGAGTTGGCCTTCGCGCTCATGAACGGCGCCGATCCGTGCGGTGCCCCGATCATCGCGCTGCTGCTCAAGTACGGCGTGATCATCACCGAGCTGCGCGGTCCCGCGTACCTGACGTGGGAGCAGCTCACGAGTCTCGTGCAGAACACCCAGGTGAACGACATAATCCGGGCCGAAGTCGCGGCGGCGATGCAGTCCGCCACGGCTCATGACGACCCGGCGCTGGTCGCCGTGGAACGCAAGTGGGGATTGGTCGACTGAGGGACGGGGCACGAAGGCCCCGCCTCCTAGGAAGCCACTCTCATACGCGCGCGACGACTTCGACCAACGCCATCGCAGTGTCCGGATACCGCGCACGCTCTCCAGACCACCCGAGGACACCGCCACCCCGGCAGCGCTCCACCCTCGCACCCGAGCATCCCGGCCCATCGCGTTGCCGGCAGCCGGGTACTTCAACAGGAGATACTTGACCTGCTCGGAATCTGCTCCGCTGCGGAGCCCCTCCAGGGTCGTGACCAGATCCTCGTCGGTCACCTCCCCGCGCCGCCACCGCCGCAGGCCGGCGTTGTAGGCGACGGCCAGATGCCGGGGATCGGCCGCAGCCGCCTCCGCGAAGGCGGCGTCAGCTTCCTGAGCCAGTGGCGAGGTCGAGCAGCGACTGCGCCCGGTGTTGAGACCGTCCGCGCGCAGGTCGACGGTAACTGGCTCAGGCCTCTGCTACGACTGACCGTTCGTATCGAATGGTCGCCTGACCAGCACGGATGAACGTTTCGACAAGGACAACCCTGCTGCTCCTGGGCCGCCGCGAGCTGCTCGCAGGACGTCACGTCCGCGTCCCGCGCGGTCGCGCCGGGGCCGCAGGCCTCTACAGTCTTGCGGAGTTCCTCCGGCTCCAGGCAGATCAGCGCACATTTCGCTCAGCTCCGCGGCGGGCCAGGCAGCGTGCGGCGTCCGCACCGATCCCGCGCGCCTCACAGGTGATGACCACGACTATTCCGTTGACGATTTGCGATCCCAGGTCCCCATGCCCGATACCGCCGGTGACATACTGGCCGGTAGGGGTACGGCGGGGATCCTCAGCTGACTTGGTGGCCCTGGTCATCGATGCAGTAGATCGGGCTCGGGTAGAAGGCAGATGAACCGTACTGGTTGACCGTGCGGATCTGGAAGCAGGCTTTGCTTCCGGCGGCCATTTGAAAGCTGTACGCGGTGCCGGTGACGTTGACGGTCTGATCAGATCCGCTCCCGAAGTTGTCCGTCCAATGCACGTCGTAGCTCGTGGCGTCGGAATGGGCCTTCCACGTCAGGTTGACTGTGGCGGCGCCGACCCAGTAGGGAACCTGGTATTTGATGTCGTTCGCGACCATCGGCCCCGGCGGGTTGTGCGCTGGAGGCGGGGGCATCGTCGTTTGTCCGGTCGTCGAGGGATAGGAGCCGGGGTGTGAAGCCGTTGTCGGGGCGGGCTGGCTGTTCCGGCCGCCGCCCGCGCCGGTGGTGGAGACGGTGATCGTGACCTGCACCGAATTGCGCGGAGCAGGCGTCGTGGTTCCGCCACCGGATTTCACCGGCACGACCGCCCCGTTCGGCGACGGAGCCGGGTTCGGACTGCTAGCGGTCGAAGTCTGACCGCCGGCACTGCCGCTGCCGGACGTTCCGTTCGTGGCCGGGAACGAACCGCCGTTCTGCCCGGCGCCGGGCGCCGTGTCGCCCTTGCGCGGGGCGTCCGTCGCGAGGTTCCCCTTAGCGCCTCCGCCGCTGGTCTCGACCGCGGCGATGGTGGCCAGAATGAGCGCGGTAACAGTCGCCGCGGAGATCACCGCGATGCGTTTGCCGCCGCGCTTGGGCGTAATGGCCGCGGTCGGCAGATCGGCGGACTCGGAAGCGGTGGGCGGCAGGCCGACGCCGAGCGCGGGCTGCTGCCCCGCGCGGCCGGTCAGCGGCTGCCGACTGGCGGTGCCGAACGTCTCCGCTATGTGCTGTGGCGAGGGCCGGTCGTTCGGCTCCTTGGCCAGGCAGCCCTCGATGATCCCGCGCAGTACCGCGTCGTCCTCCGCGACGCCGTTGAGGTCCGGCTCGTTGTTGACGACGCGGTGCAGAATCGCCAACGGCGCCCCGTCGCCGAAGGCGAGACGCCCGGTTGCCGCATAGACCAAGAGAGAGCCCAGAGCGAACACGTCCGATGCGCTGTCCACGGAGCGTCCGTCGGCTTGCTCTGGAGACATGTAGGCCGGTGTGCCCAGCGTCTGTCCTGTGTTGGTCAGCAGTGAGGCGTCCAGAGCGCGGGCCACGCCGAAGTCAATCACCTTGGGCCCGTCCGGGCCCAACAGGACGTTCGCAGGCTTGAGGTCGCGGTGGACGACCTCTGCGGCGTGGATGGCGAGCAGGGCTTCGGCGATGGCGGCGGCCAGGGCCCGGAGTCGCTCGCTGCCGAAGCCGCCGCCCTGATCCACGGCGTCCTGCAACGTCGGTCCGGGCACGTACTCCGTCGCCAGCCACGGCCGCGGGCCTTCGGTCTGGGCGTTGTAGATCTCAGCGATACGCGGGCTGTGGATGCGCTCGGCTACCTGCAACTCCCGCGAGAAACGTTTGCGGAACTCGGGGAGGTCGGCCAGGTCCGAGCGGACCACCTTGACCGCGGCCTGGCGTCCATCCTGGTCCGTTCCGAGGAACACCCGGCCCATGGCACCCGATCCGAGCTGGGTGACGATCAGGTAGGGCCCGATGCGATCGGTCGCCGCGGCCTCCCCCATGTGTACGCTCTCGTTCATATTCAGAGCCCTGTCTCCCCCTGTACGGCTTCCCGGCCATTATGGGGCAGCAGGATGATCCGCGATGCCCCGGCCCTCATTGCAGGCGGCGATCGGGGAGAACTGGCGACGCGTACGCGCCCGCGCGACCAGTCCCGGATCGACGTCCACCCGCAGGACCTCTTCACGAGTGCCCACTTCCGCGATCACATTCCCCCAAGGGTCGATGACCGCGGGGCGCCTGCCCTGAGCGACCCCTCCATTGGTCGGCCGCCACTGAAGGTCAGGTGGCAGGAGCGGCCTGACTCGTCGGGGGTGTCAACGGCCCCTACACCCCGACGAACTCCTCAAGGCTGAACCGGATCGAAGCCCAGTTCATCGCACTGCGCTACCTCGCCCTGGACGGCACCGACCACAGCAGCCACAAGGAGCAAGGCAGCATGATCCGCCGCTCCAAGTCGGGGGTCGGGGGTCGGGGGTCGGGTGGGATG
Organism: Catenulispora sp. GP43; assembly: GCF_041260665.1. NCBI lineage: Bacteria > Bacillati > Actinomycetota > Actinomycetes > Catenulisporales > Catenulisporaceae > Catenulispora > Catenulispora sp. GP43. The sequence continues at coordinate 53,261 of NZ_JBGCCT010000037.1, forward strand.
GGCTTCGAGCCAGCCGACGTCCCTGGGCCGGCTGGCACCACCACGTCGTGCTGGTCGCCGTGGCCCGCCTTCGTGACCAGCGAGCGTTTGAACCCAAAACCGGAGGCACCGGCCTGACGGCATACCGCATCACCGCCGACCTGCAAACGGTGCTCGCGGTATGGACCGGCCGGTGCCCCACCTGCCGAAGGCCCCTGACCACACCCGGCCAGGAACGTTCCCCGGCCTAACCGAGCCCTACTAGTCAGGCCCTTGCTATGCGATCGCTGTGCGCAGATTGTGAATTCTGATTGCAATACTACTTCCGTCTGTGTACGTACCCTGACCTCCAGCATCGCGGAAGGATGACATGTCACCCTCACACAACAAGCGCAGGCTCGGTGTGCCTGCGGTCGCTATAGCCGTTGTCGCCACCGGGACTCTGGCCGTCGAAGCCGCCGCGCCAACTGCGCACCCGGCCGCTTTGTTCGCCGGTCCGATGGTCCCGAACTCGCACGCGGCACACTCCCTGTTGCGCGCGCAAACCACCACCACCCAGAACTGGTCCGGCTACGCCGCCCACTCCGGTACCTACACCAGCGTGGAATCCACCTGGACCCAGCCGGCCGTGGACTGCTCGAAGGGCGACGGCTGGGTCCTGCTCTGGGCCGGTCTCGACGGAGACGGCAGCCCCACTGTCGAGCAGACGGGCACCGGCGCCCTGTGCTCCTGGGGCCAGGCGTCCTACGCCACCTGGTGGGAGACCTTCCCCAACACCATCCAGTTCTACAAGGACCCGATCAAGGCCGGCGACAAGTTCACCGCCAAGGTGACCTTCCAGGGCAACGCCGAATACGAGCTCTTGCTCACCGACCTGACCCAGGGCTGGACCGAGGACAACCTGCAGAAGGCCGCCAGCGGCGCCACCAATGCCAGCGCCGAAGTGGTCGCCGAGACGCCCAAGACCATCTTCGGCGTCCTCACTCCGCTGCCCGACTTCGGAACCGCCACCTTCACCGGCTCCCGGATCGACGGCCAGCCGCTCGCCGCGGCCGACCCCGACCAGATCAACCTGGCCCGCAACGGCCACACGCTGGCCACGACCAGCGCCCTGACCAATGGCACCGATTTCACGGAGACCTGGACCGCGAATAACTGAGCAGGCGTCAACTGGAGCTGATCGCATCGGCTGGGACTCTACGATCCTGGCCGACGCGGTCGCCACCCAGGACACGGTGACCCAGCTGATCGCCGCGATCAGGCGGGTGGGGCGGCAAGTGCCCGGCTGACGAGGCGATCGAGAGGCACTGCCAGGGTGCAGACTACTCGGTGCCGGGCAAGCCACGGATCGACTGGGACGACCCGGCTGCCCGGGACGGCTTGGTCTCGACGCTGGTGAACGACGCGCTGGCGCTGGTGGAGCACTTTGCCGGAGCCGATGCAGCCGCTGACGGTGCGGCAGCCGATGCGAACGGCCTGTTGGCGCTGGTCGCGGGACAGGACCGAATGCTCGCCGCGCGCACCGGGCCGGTCGCGGCTACGGGGACTCGGCCTACGGCACCGGAGAGTTGCGTGCCGCACTGGGACAGGCCGGATGCGGCGCGGTGCTCAAACCCCCGCCGACCCGGCCGGCGGTGTCCGACGGGTTCCCCATCGACGGCTTCCCTGTGGATGGGGCCGCTGGCGCCTGCACCCGCCCGGCCGGAGTCATACCGGTAATCACGCCGAAACGCGCGGTGGTGTTCGGTATCGCCTGCCGCCAGTGCGTGTTGCGTGCGCGCTGCACCGACAGCAAGTCCGGGCGAGCACTGCATCTTTATGAACACGCGCTGCTGCGCGCCGCTCGCGCCGCCTGGAGCACCGACCCGGATCTGACAGCCGCCTACCGGGTCGACCGGCCGCAAGTCGAGCGGGCTATCGCCCGGGTAGCCACCCGCGGCGGCCGACGCCTGAAACTGCGCTACCACGGCACCTTCAAGAACAACGCCTGGCTACACCTGCGCGGCGCCGCGATCAACCTGCGCCTGCTCAACCTCGGCCTCACCGAACACGCCGGACACTGGGCCCTGTCGAGTTGAGCGGACCACCTGCCCAGGCCGGAAACACCGATCCGGCAGGGCATCGTGGGAAGGGCGACCACCGTGTCGGACTCCATGTCCTGACCTATCCGCCGCACAGACGGCCTTGTCGGCACCCTTCCCGCCTCGCTACAACCACGTTATTCAGCAGGCTCCTAGACCGAACGCACGCCCCTATCAGCACAGACACAACCACCCCATAACCTAACAGGACCGCTCCTCGCGCGCCGCGGCTAGCGTTTGCCAGAGGCCTTATACGGCCCCCGTTAAACAAGAATTCTGATACACCGTGATTGCGGGGACAGGTTCGGTGGAAATGGACATCCGCATGCTCGGAGCCATGGGCATCCGCGACGGCGAGACACACCTCTCGCTCGGCGGCCAACGGCGCAAGTGCCTGCTCGCAGTTCTGCTGCTGAACCACGGGCGCACCGTCTCCCGGTCCGATCTGGCCGACTGGGCTTGGCCCTCCACGCCGCCGGACTCGGTCGACCGGCAGATCGCCAACTACATCTCCGCGCTGCGCAGCGTCCTGCGCTCTGCGGGTGACCACGTTCAGCTCGTTGCCAGGCGGCCGGGGTTCGCTGCCTTGGTGAAGCCGGGGTTGCTCGACACAGACCGCTTCAACTCGTTAATCGGGCAGGCGCAACTTGCTCGCGCCGGGCAGGAGTACGAGATCGCCGCCGGTCACCTGCGGGCTGCGCTGGAGCTGTGGCGGGGTCGGCCGCTCGAGGGACTGGAGACGCCCTATCTTCGGCGGCGGGCCGATGCCCTGGAGGCCAAACGGCGTGACGCGGTCCTGCTCCTAGCCGACATCGACATGGCGGCGGACCGGCAGGCGTACGCCGTTGCCCACCTGCGCGAGTTAGCGACGCAGCATCCGCAGGACGAGACCGTGACCACCTCGCTCGTCCGTGCGCTCACCGAAAGCGGTCAGAGCGCCGAAGCGGCCGACGTCGCCTCACGCGCCGAACACGCCCTCGTCCGACAAGGACGGACACCCGGACCCGCGCTGCGCCGAGCACACAGCGAGGCGCTCGCCGGGCGCGCGCCGAACCGTGCGGCACGCTCGACCGCGCCCCGCTACCAGTTGCCGGCCGACACCGGCGCGTTCACCGGTCGCGAGGACGAACTCCTCGCACTGGATCGCATCGCCAGGCGCGCGCAGGCCGGTCGGGGCGCCGGCACCGTGCTGGTCTGCGCGATCGACGGGATGGCCGGCGTGGGCAAGACGGCCCTCGCGGTCCACGCCGGGCACCGGATGGCTGATCTGTTCCCGGACGGGCAGCTGTTCGTCGACCTGCACGGCTACTCGCAGAGCACCAGCCCCCGTGACCCGGCGGGCGCCCTCGCCACCGTCCTGCAAACCCTCGGCGTCACAGCCCCCCAGCTCCCCGAAGGCGTCGAGGCCCGCGCCGCGCTCTACCGCAACCGCCTGGCCGGCACCAGGACCCTGGTCGTCATCGACAACGCGGCCAACGAAGCCCAGGTGCGCGCCCTGTTGCCGGCCAACGACCAGTGCCTGGTGCTGGTCACGAGCCGCAAACGTTTCAAATCCCTGGACGAGGCGCAGATCCTGCCGCTGGGATTGCTGTCCGTATCCGAGGCCGTCACCTTGTTCCACCAGATCGCCGGGCCCGGACGCACCACGGCCGGCGATCCCGCGCTCGAGGAGATGGTCGCGTTGTGCGGGCAGCTGCCTTTGGCCCTCCGCATCTCCGCAGCACTCCTGCGCCACCGGAGCACCTGGCCCCTGGCCCGGCTCGTCGAGAAGCTCCGCACCGCGCCGGAGACTCTCACGTCTCTGTCCGACGGCGACCGAGACCTCTCCGCCGTCTTCGCCCTGTCCTACCAAGCCCTCTCCCTCCAGCAGCGCAACGCCTTCGGGTGGTTGGGCCTGATACCGGGCCCCGACACCGATGCCTACGCCGTCGCCGCGCTTCTCGACATAGCCCCGCACGCCGGGGACGACCTGTTGCAGGATCTGGTGGACCACAACCTGCTGTCGGAACCCGCCCCCGGCCGCTACCGGATGCATGATCTGATCCGCCAGTATGCATGTACCCTGATAGACGACGGCGTCTCAGCACGCGACGCCGCGCTCGATCGTCTGCTCGCCTACTACCGCCACACCGCGGAAACGGCGAACACCTGCATCTCCAAACTCACCCGCGAGACACCCGGCCCCGGTGCCCGTCCCCGCACCAGGCACGCCCCGAACCTGAGCACGCCGGAGGACGCCCGAGCCTGGCTGCGCGCGGAACGGGCGAACCTGGAGGCCTGCCTGGCCCGCATGGCCGCTGAGGACAAGGCCGACCAGGTCATCGCGCTGAGCACCGGGCTGAGCGAACTGCTTCGCGTCGACGGACCCTGGAGCCTGGCCCGCGACGTCCTCGCCCGGACCGTGGACACCGCACGACGCGCCGGCGACCGGATCGCCGAGGCGAACGCCCGCACCGACCTCGGCGTCATCCTCCGCCTGACCGGGGACTACGCCGCCGCGCTCGAGAACCTCACCCTCGCCGCCCGCCTGCACGACACCACAGGCAGCCGCCTCGGCCAGGCCAACGCCCACACCGAGCTCGTGGTCGTCCGCCGCCTCACCGGCGACTACCTCGGCGCGATCGGCGACGCGTGCCTGGCCCTGGACCGGTTCCGCGAGCTCGACGACCGGCGCGGCCAGGCCACCGCGCTGGCCGAGTTGGGCGCGGCACGGCAGGGAGCCGGGGACTATCCCGGCGCCACCCACGATTTCACTAGGGCCCTGGAGATCTCCCTCGAACTCGACGACCGGCGCGGTCAGGCCGTGGCCCTGACGAACCTCGCGCTCATGCGACGGCTGGCAGGCGACTATCCGGACGCGGTCCACGCCCTCTCCAGGGCCCAGGTCCTCCTGCGGGACCTGGGGGACCGGCGCATGTATGCCAACACACTGACCGATCTGGGCATCATCCGACGCCTGACCTGCGACTACCCCGGCGCCGCCGCCTCACTGGGCGAGGCGCTGAAGATCTATCACGACCTCGGCGACCCCTACGGCCGGGGAATCGCGCTGACCGAACGCGGAACCGTCCTGAGGATCGCGGGAGACCTGGCCGGCTCGGAACAGGACATCGCCGACGCGCTGAAGATCTTCCGGGAGATCGGCTCCCGCGGTGCCGAGGCCTGCGCGCTCAACCACTACGCCGCCGTGTTCGCGGGGACCGGCGACGTGCCGCGCGCCATGGCGATCTACACGGACGCCCTGCACATGGCCCGCGAGGTCCAACAGCCCGACGACGAAGCCGCAGCTTTGGAAGGCATCGGTGAGTGCCTTCTCCTCGACGGTGCCGAGGAGAAGGGCCTGTCCCATCTGCGTCAGGCACTGGAGATCACACGGCGCCTGGCTATTAACGCCGATGTCGAGCGGCTCCAGGAACGCGTGACACGACTTGAGCGCAGGACTTGAGGGAACGGCTCATCCGCTCGCCGCTATGGCCGCGCCAGGCCCGCCGACCGTCGTCCACTGATCGTAGAGTCCGTTGTAGACGTCGACAGACGAACTGCCGGCGGCGAGCCGGTACAGCCGAGCGCCGTTGACCGCGTAGCCGTCGGCATACGCACCACCCGACTCGGTCAGCGCCTTCCAGACACCGGGTTGCCCGGTGTACTGATAGATGCCGCCGTTGGCCGGGCTGGTCGCGAAGAGCCCCGCACCCCCGCCGTACAGGGCGGTCGCTGCGCCACCCACGACGGTCCAGGAGCCCGCTCCGGAACCGGAAGCAGCCCACTCCGACACCGTTCGGCCGTCCCTGGACAGACCGTACACGTGGTCGTCGGTCACCGCGTAGGTCGAACCCGGACCGCCGATGGCGGTCCACGAGCCCGGTGTGCCGTCGTACCGCGAGATCTCACCGGTGGTCGGGCTGGTGGCGACCAGCCCCGCCCCGCCGGCGTAGATGTGCTCGGCCGGGCCGCCGATCCGGGTCCACTCCGTTCCGTTGCCAGACCGCTGATAGACAGCGCTGCGGTCCGGCGACAATCGATACAGGCTGGTGCTGTCGACGGCAAACTCGGCACCGCTATCGCTCACAGTCGTCCAGGCGTTCGGCGAGCCGAGATATTCGTGGAGGGATCCGTCCGTGGGATCCGTAGCGAACAGACCGGCCCCACCGGCGTACAAAGCGGTAGCTGGCCCTCCGATCTGCGACCAGACGGTTCCCGAGGCGCTCCAGGCCCACACCCCGGAATGGTCGGGTGCCAGGGCGTAGAGGTGGTCGCCGACGTAGGGCCGCAGGGTCCAGTGCAACCGTGCCAGCCAGACTCCGCCCCTAGACCATCCGGCGCTACTGACCCACGTGCTCCCGTCGGTGTCCTGGACGACCTCCGCCGCGTGCGCTGGCAGGTGGCCGACGAGGTTGTCCGAAGTGAACTGGAACGGATCCGCCGAGGCGAACACGTCGGTTCCGACATAGCCCGGCCGGGGACCGATGAACAGGTACCACGTCCCGTCGTGCTCGACGACGTATGGCGACTCGGTGTTCCCGGCGGCCGTGCCGGTCGAGGGATCGGAGAAGGCGATCCCGCGGTCGCTCCAATGGATCAGGTCGTCGCTGGTCCGATAGGCGACAACGTGGTTCCCACCGGACGGCGCGCTGGTCGCCGTGTAGTACATCACCCACTGGTGGTCGACGCGGGCGACCATCGGGTCCCGGGCCTCATAGCCCTCGTTGAACAACGGGCCGGACGGGAGCCTTGTCCAGGTGTAGAGGTCGGTGGACGTGGCCAGGTTGATCTCAGAGCTCGTCGGGTCGCCGCCTCCGGCATAGAACATGTAGTAGGTGGAGCCCACATGGACGACGTCAGGCGCCCACAGGTGGGACTCGCCGTAGGAGGAGTCCACGGTGAGCGCGGGCGCGTGCTTGGTCCACGGCCCGTGCAGACTGGGCGCTGTAGCGTGCGCGAACTCGACCTCGTTCTGCGGATCGGCCGGCTCGGCGTGCGTGATGCCGAACAGGTGCCAGGTCCCTGAGTCGTCGCGGATGAAGGTGTGGTCGTTGATGTACCAGGGCTGGGACTCGCCGGCCCCGGGATCGTAGACGTCGGCGAAGTCCCCGGCGGTGACCGACTCGATGGCTGCCTGCCGCGGACCCGTGGGCGCCTGGGCGGCGGCAGTGGGTCTGACACCGGCCGCGACCAGGAATGTCAGGGCCAGGGCCACGATGGTGGGGGCGGCCAGCAACCGCCTGAGGTGCCGATGGGACACAGCTGCTCGCTTTCGGTTGTCGCCGCGCGGGACCAGCGCACCGGATCGGTGCGCCCGGTCCCGGCGCCGTATGTCCGTATCGCTCCCGCCAGCGTGACAGGACTCGTTCACAAACCGAGCACAGCGTTCGCACAGCACAGGCCGCGTGCAATGAGTGTGCGCGTTTTGTGAAGTGGGCTCGCGAGACTAAATAGCGAATCGCAGTGTTCGATCATTCATGCTCCGAGAGGAACAGCCGAGATGCCACAACGAACCCCCGTGGGGAGGGGCTCGCGATCGACGGCTCGCGCCGTCAAGGCCCTGTCCTTCATCGTCACGCTGCTGCTGACCGTCACCGGCATCGGGTTGGCGAGCGCCGGCAGCGCGTCCGCCGACTCCACGCTTGGCGGGCCGATCAGCCGCAGCGAGATCATCTCCCGGGCCCAGTTCTGGGTCGACAACCAGCCCGGCCCCTACGACCAGCAGGGCTGGTCCCCCGGCCCCGGCGGCGACCACAATTACCGCCGGGACTGCTCGGGCTACGTGGACATGGCCTGGCACCTGAAGGCCGATCCCAACACCGAGGGTCTGTGGGACAGCTACACGGTCCCAATCGACCGCAGTGATCTGCGGGCCGGCGACATCATGATCAACTACAGCGAGCACACCTTCCTATTCGACCGGTGGCTCGACGCCAACGGCGACTTCGGCTACTACACCTTCGGCATCACGCCGGTGCGGTACCTGACCGCCAACATCAACGACGCCACGCTGGACGGAATCCCGAACGGCTCCATGAGCGCGCGGCGCTACAACAACGTGGTCGAGGACAGTGCGGCGCGCCCGCACCCCTCGGCTGCCGGCCGGACGGTGTCGGGCCGCGATGCGGATGGCCGTCTGGAGGCGTTCGCCGGTGGGCCGGACGGGGTGTGGCATGCGTGGCAGACAGCGGTCAACGGCTCATGGTCGGACTGGGTCAACGTCGCCGGTCCGGCCAACGCTCAGCTGGCGATCGCGCCGAATGCTGACGGCCGACTGGAGCTGTTCGCGGTGAACGGCAGCGAGTTGGACCACATTTGGCAGAACGCGCCGAACTCCAACTGGTCGGCCTGGGCGAAACTGGGCGGCGGTGGCTACCGAATCGCCGCCGGAGCCAACGCCGACGGCCGCCTCGAAGTGTTCGCCTCCAGCAGCGCAGGAGTCTTCCACACCTGGCAGACCGCACCGAACTCCCCGTTCTCCAGCTGGGAAGGCCTCGGCGGCCCGGCCAACTCACGGCTGCAGATGGAGCGCGCGGCCGACGGACGACTGGAGGTGTTCGCGCTGTCGGACACCACGTTCGGCCATATCTGGCAGACCACTGTGAACGGCGGCTGGTCCGCCTGGGAGACCTTCGGCGGAGGCGGCACCGAACTGACCGTCAACCACGACGCCGACGGCCGACTCGAAGTGTTCGCCTCCAACGCCTCCGGCGTCTTCCACAAATGGGAGACCAGCCCGACAACCTGGTCCGACTGGGCCGGCACCAACGGCGGCGCCACCACCTCAGAACTGACGTCGGCGATAGCGACCGACGGCCGGGTTGAAGTCTTCGCGATCAACGGCAGCACCGCCACCCACATCTGGCAGACCGCGGTGAACGGTGCCTGGTCCGCGTGGGAGACCTTCGGGGGCGGCGGCACCTCCATCACCGCCGCAAACAACCAGGACGGACGCGAAGAGATCTTCGCCACCAGCAGCGCCGGCGTCTACCACAAGTGGCAGACCAGCTTCAGCGCCTGGTCGGCCTGGGCCTGGCTGAGCAGCACAGCCGGACCGTCCATGCCCTGAACAACCGAACCACACCATTCAGTTCCCACCATGACCTGGAGGTCACAGTGAATACTCCGAATACCCCCCGCCCCTCTCGCCGGGGCGTCCTGAAGGCCGCCGGCGGCATCGCCGCCGCTGTGACGGTCGGCGCCGCCACGAACTTCGCGACGGCGGCCTCGGCGCGCGCCGTGGACGACGGCTTCGGGCTGACCATCGTGGACCGCAACGAGAGCGATCCGCGCATGAGGTACTTCCGGTTTGCCACCGCCGAGATCGGCTGGAACCCGGGAGTCAACGTCCTGCTGCCCAGCGACTACTGGACCAGCGGTGCCACATATCCGGTGCTCTACCTGCACCACGGCGGGCTCCAGGACTTCAGGGAGTTCGACCAGCTCGGCATCCGGGACTGGTCCGCCGGGCTGCCGATCGTGGTCGTGATGCCCGACGGCGGCCAGGCCGGCTGGGCCTCGAACCCGGTCAGCACCAACGTCGGTCCCCGCAACTGGGAGAACTTCCACCTGAACCAGCTGCTGCCGTGGGTCGAGGCGAACTTCCGGGTGTTCGGCGAGTACGCCGGTCGCGCAGTGGCCGGATTCTCCATGGGCGGCTTCGGAGCGATGAAGTACACCGCCAAGTACTACGGCACCTTCTCCTCGGTGAGCGCGCATTCCGGTCCGTGCAGCATCCGCCGTGATGAAGGCGCTGTGGTCCACTGGGCCAACCTGTCCTCCGCAGTCAAGGACCTGGGCGGCGGCACCGTCTACGGCGTGCCGTGGGACGAGGCCCGGGTCACCGCCGACAACCCGGTCGAACGCCTAGAGAGCTACCGCAACAAGCGGATCTTCCTGGTCGCCGGCACCAGCCCCGACCCGACGAACCCGTTCGACACGTTCAACGAGACCCAGGTCCTGGCCGGGCAGCGGGAGTTCAAGAGCCTGCTGGACGGTGCCAGCATCCCCTACGAGGCGTACGAGGTGCCCGGCGGTCACATCGTCCGGCCCGATCGGATGATCGCCGACCTCAACGGGATGATCGGCTGGCTTCGTCCCGCCGGCTGATCCCCCTGCTGGACCGAGTCCTCGCCGATGATCCGGCGAGGACTCGGTCCAGCCTTCCCTCCCCGCTGCGCCTTCCATCGTTCATCACAGGACAAGGACGGAAACATGCCTATATCCCTGCGACGCACCGCCGGCCTGCTGGCCGGGGTCGTCGTGGCTGTCGTAACCGCCGGTCTGGCAGCACCCCCCGCGTCGGCGGTTGACTTCGTCCCGCCCGGGTACTCCGTGACCGGTATCGACGTCTCAAGCTATCAGGGCGCTGTCGACTGGACCCAGGTAGCCGCGCACGGCGAGAAGTTCGCCTACGTCAAGGTCACAGAGGGTTCGACATATGTGAACCCGTATGGTGCCGACGGCCTCCACAATGCCAAAGCGTCCGGCCTCTACACCGGCGCCTACGCGTGGCCCCGCCCGGACGCCGGCGTGGGGTCGGCCGTGGCCCAGGCCGACTTCTTCATGGACAACGCCCAGTACGTCAATGACGGCCGGACGTTGCCTCCCATGATCGACCTCGAACCCGGACAACAGGGCCAGCCGACGTGCTACGGCCTCTCGCAAAGCGATATGTCGGCGTTCCTACACGCGTTCGTGAACGAGGTCCGGGCCCGTGCCGGCCGCGACCCGGTCCTCTACACCGGCCTGCCGTTCTGGGGTCCGTGCACCGGCGGCGACACGTCATTCGGCCACCTGCCGCTCGACTATCCCAACTACAACGCGAACCCGACTCCACTGCCGGCCGGCTGGTCGAACTTCGCGTTCTGGCAGTACACCGACCAGGAGACCGGCATCCCGGGCGTGAGCAGCGCGACGGTCGACCGGGACGTGTTCAACGGCAGTTTGGCCGACCTCGCCGCATTCTGCGGCGGCGGACCGAAACCACATCCGTACCCGTCGGGCCGGACGGTGTCGGGCCGCGATGCGGATGGCCGTCTGGAGGCGTTCGCCGGTGGGCCGGACGGGGTGTGGCATGCGTGGCAGACAGCGGTCAACGGCTCATGGTCGGACTGGGTCAACGTCGCCGGTCCGGCCAACGCTCAGCTGGCGATCGCGCCGAATGCTGACGGCCGACTGGAGCTGTTCGCGGTGAACGGCAGCGAGTTGGACCACATTTGGCAGAACGCGCCGAACTCCAACTGGTCGGCCTGGGCGAAACTGGGCGGCGGTGGCTACCGAATCGCCGCCGGAGCCAACGCCGACGGCCGCCTCGAAGTGTTCGCCTCCAGCAGCGCAGGAGTCTTCCACACCTGGCAGACCGCACCGAACTCCCCGTTCTCCAGCTGGGAAGGCCTCGGCGGCCCGGCCAACTCACGGCTGCAGATGGAGCGCGCGGCCGACGGACGACTGGAGGTGTTCGCGCTGTCGGACACCACGTTCGGCCATATCTGGCAGACCACTGTGAACGGCGGCTGGTCCGCCTGGGAGACCTTCGGCGGAGGCGGCACCGAACTGACCGTCAACCACGACGCCGACGGCCGACTCGAAGTGTTCGCCTCCAACGCCTCCGGCGTCTTCCACAAATGGGAGACCAGCCCGACAACCTGGTCCGACTGGGCCGGCACCAACGGCGGCGCCACCACCTCAGAACTGACGTCGGCGATAGCGACCGACGGCCGGGTTGAAGTCTTCGCGATCAACGGCAGCACCGCCACCCACATCTGGCAGACCGCGGTGAACGGTGCCTGGTCCGCGTGGGAGACCTTCGGGGGCGGCGGCACCTCCATCACCGCCGCAAACAACCAGGACGGACGCGAAGAGATCTTCGCCACCAGCAGCGCCGGCGTCTACCACAAGTGGCAGACCAGCTTCAGCGCCTGGTCGGCCTGGGCCTGGCTGAGCAGCACAGCCGGACCGTCCATGCCCTGAACCAGAGTCGGGTGGCCCCGGGCCTCAGCCCGGGGCCACCCCTTTCGTCGGTGACCGGCCCGGCACTTCGGCGGGCTTCCGCCAGGAGGCTGGTTCGCTTCGGCATTCGACCCGAGCCGAACACAACTACCGGCGTGGGCCCGCAGGAAGGTGCGCCAAATCTAGTCGCGTAGCGCCAGCAGCCCGATCCGGCGGTCGCGAAGAATCTTGCGGATGGTGAAGGCCGCGACCCGATGCCCAAGTCGACGCAGCTCGCCTTGAAGCCGATCAGCACCGTCCGGTACTGGATCCGTTTGAGCGCGAAGCGGACGGCGCCAGCTACCTCGTCGAGGCAGACGGGGACCAGGCTGGCCAGCGGGCCCCGCTTGATCAGCGACCAGATGCCCTCGGTCGGGTTGATCTCCGGGGCGTGCTTGGGCAGCGCCACCAGGGTCAGCCAGTCGTGTTCAGCGGCGAATTCGGTGATCCCGGTCATCCAGTGGGTGCGTGCGTTGTCTCAGATGACGATCAGCGGGGCGCCGAGCTGCTGATGCGCGGCCGTCAGCAGGTCGCGGTTGTCCGTCCAGCCGAAGCTCTTCTACTCATTCTTGCGGCCGTGGTAGAGCAGCAGACGGTAGAACAGGCGCGAACGGTGACCGGGCCGGTAGCAGGTCAGTCCGGCGATGTTGACCCGGCCCGAGCCGCGCCCGCGAACCGTGACGACCGGCGTCTGCCCACGCCTACCCCACGTCTTGGCATGCGGCGGCCTGGAGGATGCACCCGGACTCGTCGCTGAGTAGGCCCGGGCGCGGTCGGGATTGCTCCCGGTCCGTTTCCCCGGGCCTCCCGCCGAACCCGCCGTGCGGTAGGGTAAACCGCCGACGAGGTGCCAGCTGAAATGGTCCTTTTCCGACGGCGCCCCCCGAACCGGACATGCCCGCTTTCCGTAGCATCCGGCTCTCCAGTGCTCATCGTGATCGCTTTGTTGGACGTCCGGCGTGGATACCCTCGTGGCAGGTGCGGCAGACGACCAGGGTCTCGCGACGGCGTGAGGCCATCCGCACCACCCAGCCAGGCGGGTTGGGCCGCCCTTTCGGGTTCAGGTCTTTGAGGGCTCGAACATGATGCACCTCGACCTGCCGTGTTGACCCACACTGTTCACAGACGTCGGCCAGCAGCCGTTGAACGACTTCCGAGCGGCGTTTGCCCCAGATGCGGGCCGGGCTGTTGAGAGGTCGTGGCGTGCTGTCCCGCGCCAGTGAGATCCCGCCACATTGCGCCACCAGCGGCGGTCGTCCGTCCCCACGCTCCACGCTGGCCCGAAGGCCACGGCGTGGGCCGTTCTCGGTGGCGAGCACGGCACGGTAGCGGCAGTAGACCTTCGGGACAGTGGACGTCGCATGACCGCGTCGGCATCATCGCCAGCCGCTTCGGGCCTCGGGGGTGTCGAGAGCAGCGATCCTGGAACCTTCCAGGGACCGCTCCACCCCGCCTCTTCCTAGACTTCGACACAACGCGGCGCCGCGACATCCTCGAAATGGAGACGAGCATGCACATCCGTGCCCGAACAATAGCCGTGGCGCTGACCACGCTGGCGGTGGGTGGGGCCGTCGCGGTACCCACGCTGACGGCTTCGGCGGCCCCCGTGAAAGCGACCACGATCGCCGCGTCCGGCGCCGCCGACTACTGCGGCGGTCAGTGCGACGACATCCTGCCGCCGGGGGAGAACGGCAGCGCCACAGCCACGCAGATCCTGTGGTTCAAGGCCACCGGCAACCGTCCCGCGAACACCGACGACCAGCTCGGCAAGTACGCCGACATGGTCGATGGCTACACCGGTCTGACCAACGGCACCCTCGGCGACTTCTTCAACGACTCCTCGTTCGGTGTCCCGGCCGATCAGGTGGCCAGCACCCTCAACCCCGGTGGTCGCAGGGACGTGACCATCACCCGCGATAAGCAGGACATCCCGCACATCTACGGAACCACCCGCTCCGGTGCCGAATACGGTGCCGGATACGCCGCCGGGCAGGACCGGCTGTGGATGATGGACGTCTTCCGGCATCTCGGCAAGGGGGAGCTCAGCGGCTTCGCTGGCGGTGCGGCCGGCAACCGGGCGCTGGAACAGGGCCTTTATCTCAGCGGCGCCTACACCGACATCGATCTGCAGGCGCAGGTCGACCGGGTGAAGAACAGCGGTCCGCGCGGCGCTCAGGCCTACCAGGACGTGACCGACTACCTGGCCGGCCTGAACCGGTACATCGCCGACGCGAAAGCCGGCCATGTCTTCCCCGGCGAGTACGACCTCACCGGCAACGCCGCCGTCTACACCGGCGAGGGCATCCAGAACTTCCAGCCGACCGACCTCGTCGCGATCGGCACGGTGATCGGTGCGCTGTTCGGCGCCGGCGGGGGCAATCAGGTCGCCTCCGCGCTGGTCAAGGAAGCCGCCGAGGCCAAGTACGGGACGGCGCAAGGCGATGCCGTCTGGAATTCCTTCCGGGAAGAGAACGACCCCGAGGCGAACCTGACGCTGCACAACGGCCAGTCGTTCTCGTTCAACGGGACACCGGCGAACTCCTCCGGCGTAGCGATGCCCGACGCGGGCTCGGTCACGCCACAGCAGATCGTCTTCGATCCGACCGGATCGGCCGCCTCCAGCACAACGGCCTCAACCGCGAAGACGCCTACGACTGCTACCAGTTCAGCCGCAGCCAAGTCGGCGACGTCCAACGCCAACCTCATGGCCGAGCCGACCCTCGGGAAGCAGGCGGACTCGATGGCGAACGGCGTGTTGCCGGCTGATCTGTTCAAGACCAAGCGTGGTATGTCCAACGCCTTGGTGGTCTCCGGTCAATACACTGATTCCGGAAACCCGATCGCCGTCTTCGGCCCTCAGACTGGATATTTCGCCCCGCAACTGCTGATGCTGGAGGAGATTCAGGGCCCTGGTATCAGCGCCCGTGGAGCCGCCTTCGCCGGTCTGAACTTCTATGTGGAACTCGGCCGAGGTGCCGACTACTCCTGGAGCGCCACCTCGGCGGGTCAGGACATCATCGACTCGTTCGCCGTGACCCTGTGCAACACCGACGGCACACCAGCGACCAAGGACTCCAACGCCTATCTCTACAACGGCGTGTGCACGCCGATGCAGCAGATCGAGCGCGAAGACTCCTGGTCCCCGACGATCGCCGACTCCACACCAGCCGGCTCCTACAAGCTCATCGCCTTCCGCACCGAATTCGGCATCGTGCAAGCCCGCGCCACCATCGGCGGCAAACCGGTCGCCTACACCCAGCTGCGCTCGACGTATCAGCATGAGGTCGACACCATCGTCGGCTTCCAGATGTTCAACGATCCGGCTGTGGTGACCGGTCCGGCCGGTTTCCAGCAGGCGGCGTCGAACGTGACCTACACGTTCAACTGGTTCTACGTCGATTCCCAGCACACCGCCTACTACAACTCGGGTCTGAACCCGACCAGGCCGGCCGACGACGACCCGAACCTACCGATCACCGCCGATGCCGCACACCAGTGGCTGAACTGGGATCCGGCCACGAACACGGTCGCCAACACGCCGTTCGCGTCGCACCCGAACTCGATGGATCAGGACTACTACGAGTCCTGGAACAACAAGATCGCCCAGGGCTACACCGTCTCCACCTTCGGCGACGGCTCGATCTACCGCAGCAACCTGCTCGACGAGCGGATCAAGAGCCTGACCAACTCCGGCCAGAAGATCACCCGCGCCTCGCTGACCCAGGCGATGGAGGACGCAGCGCTCACCGACTTGCGTGGCGAGAAGCTGCTGCCGGAGCTGTTGAAGGTGATCGGGACGCCGAGCGATCCCACGCAGGTGGCTGCGGTGAACGAGCTGAAGACGTGGCTTGCTGACGGTGCCAAGCGTAAGGAGACTTCGGCGGGCAGCAAGACGTACGGCGACTCCGACGCCATCCGCATCATGGACGCCTGGTGGCCTCTGCTGCTCCAAGCCGAATTCCAGCCCGGCATGGGCACCGGCCTGTACAAGGCGATGAACGGTGTCCAGCCGCTCGACCAACCCCCGTACCGCGGCCACACCGGCTCGTCGTATGAGCTCGGCTGGTACTCCTACGTCGACAAGGACCTGCGCGCCGTCCTCGGTGAACCGGTCCAGGGCGGCCTGGCACAGACTTACTGCGGCGGCGGCGACCTCACACAGTGCCGCACCGCCCTACTGTCCGCGCTGTCCACGGCGATCGCCACCCCGGCGGCCACCGTCTACCCGGCGGACTCGGTCTGCAAGGCCGGCGACCAGTGGTGTGCGGACTCCGTTGAGCAGCTCCCACTCGGTGGCATCACCGACCCTGAGAGCAACTGGCAGAACCGCCCGACCTTCCAGCAGGTCGTGCAATACCCGGCACACCGCAGCGCCAACAACTGACAGCCCAGCTCTCTCGCCCGGACCGCACCTTGCGGTCCGGGCGAGGCCGAACGTCAACCACACGAAGCAATGGAGTCGGACGACAATCCATGAGCCAACGCGCATCCACGTACCAAGCGATGGGTGAAAGACCATGGTGATCTTGCGGTTCGTCTTCTCGTACGGCGTGGACACGATGCTCTGGCCGAGCGACATGACCAGCCCGCTCGGCTTTCCGTGTGAAACACGACTGCTGCCGTTCAGCGAGCAGACCCGCGCGGACATCGATCGACTCGCCGAGTGGTATCAGTCATCGTTGGGCTGGGACGATCCAGGGGGTCCCAGCCCGTGGACAACGCAAGAGTCTGAGTCGTTCGACGCCCAGGCCAAGGCGCTGCTGGGCCGGATCCGCTCGAAACTTCCCCCGGGCTGGGCCCTCCTAGGACATGTCTCAGAACCCTGTCGCGTTGCTCGTGCCGCACCGGGATGATCTCGGTGTGGCGCGAGGAGACTTGAGTGATGCGCAGTGGGCGTTGCTGGAGCCGCTGTTGCCGGTCGCTGCGACGGGCCGACCGGCGTTGTTCCAACGCAGGCTGATCGACGGGGTGCGGCATCGGGTGCGTACCGGTGTGCCCTGGCCCTGCTTGCCCGAGGAATATGGGCACTGATAGGTGGTGTACTCGCTGTTTCGGCGCTGGCAGCGCGAGGGTGTGTGGGTCATGCTGCTCACCAAGCTCTAGACCAGACCAGACCAGAGCCGATGCCGCGGGGCGGATCATCTGGGACGTGTCGGTGGGCTCCACGATCAGTCGGGCCCATCAGCATGCGGCCGGTGCCCGCCGTGACGGCGCGGCCCAGAAGGGTCACCCGGTGGGGTGGAGATCGAACCGGCCGACCATGGCCTGGGCCGTTCCCGCGGCGGCCTGACCAGCAAGATTCACCTGGCCTGCGAACATGGGCAGCGTTTGCTTTCCCTGGTCGTCACGGCTGGTCAGGGCGGCGACTCCCCGCAGTTCGTGCGGGTGCTGGAGGCGATCAGGGTGCCCCGTCTGGGCCCTGGCCCATCCCCGCTGCCGCCCGAACCGGGTGCGGGCCGACAAGGGATACTGTCCGAGGGCCAACCGCATGTACCTGTGCAAGCGCGGGATCCGGGCCACGATCCCGGAGCGTCGCGACCAGATCGCCGGGCGCAAGCGTCGCGGCAGTGCCGGCGGTCGGGCGCCGGTGTTCGATGGGTTGCAGCCGTGGATGTGGCGCGGGACCTCCGCGGCACATCCACCGCGTCCGTCTCCCCCTCGACCAAGGGGGGTATGTGATCCCTGTGCTCGGATTGTGAAGCGCCACTGTGACACTAGGAGCTCTACCAGAACCTCATCACCGTTCAGGAGAGCTCTGTGAAACAACGGCTTGCCACCGCCGTAGCGGCATTCGCCACCGCTTCCCTCACGGCCGCCGGTGCCATCGCCGGCCCGGGCGCGGCCCACGCCGACCCCGCCGGCCCACCCGTCCTGTCGGACGGCTACGGGCTGACGCAGGTCGACGATCCGGCTTTGTCGAACCCGGGGATACCCACCCCCACCGCGACGGACTTCACAATCACGGTGACGTCAGCGCAGGTCGCCAACGACCCCGGCACAGCCGGACAGCACATCCGCATCGCCCTGCCGGCCGACTACTACAGCAATCCAAGCAAGCGGTACCCGGTCCTGTACCTTCTCGATGGCTCTCCGGGCGACCCGTGCGACTACTTCGGCATCGCCGGCTTCCCCCAATTCAACGCGCTGAAGAACACGTCGGGCATGATCATCATCATGCCCAGCGGCGGCACCCGCGGCTGGTACTCCAACTGGCGTGACCAGTCCACCTCGGTCGGCGCCCAAAACTGGGAGAACTTCGAAACTGAGCAGGTGATCCCGTTCATCGACGCCAACCTGCGTACCGTCGCAGACAAGCAGCACCGCGCCATCGCGGGCATCTCCATGGGCGGTTTCGGCGCGCTCCACCTCGCGCAACTCCACCCTGATCTGTTCAGCCAGGTGGCGACCCTGTCAGGGGACGCCGACCTGTCAAGGAACGAGATGGTCCTTCGGGAGGTCGTCATCGCCTCGCTCACGGACGCACAAGGAGCGTTGCCGGTCGCCACCAGCGGTGTTCTCCCGGGTACCACCGGCTGGAGCGCCTGCCACCCGGTGAACGACCCATATCGGCCCGCCGTCAGCAGCGACGCGCTGTTCGGCTCCCCGTATCCGCTATCGACGAACCCGCCCTTCAACGACTCTCTGTGGATCGCTGCCGACCCCACGGAGCACGCCTCAGCCTTCGCGGGCATGGGCGTCTCCATCTACGTCGGCAACGGTAACGGGCAGGATTACCGCGAATGGTGGCTGGAGAGCGCATCCCAGCACTTCGACGCCGCTTTGACCGCTGCGGGCCAGCACCCGTACTTCGAGGACTACGGCAGTGGCGCCGGGTGGGGACAGTGCGACGGCGCTCATGACGACCCGTGCTGGGACCATGACCTGGCCAACCTGATTCCGCGGCTGCAACAAACCTTCGGCACCGACTGATAACGGCACCGCCGGACGGTCCACGAACAGCCGGTTGGCTACGTTGCCGATGGCAGATCATCGAGGCGGTGGGTCGCGCCGGGTGCACGACCCTGTGCCTGCCGAGAACTTGGCTCTGGCAAAATCTTCGGATGCCGTTGGTGATCTTGGCTGGAGTCGTCAACTGCTGAAGTATCGCGAGCAGAGCTGTTGTAGGTGGCTGGTTCGGCGGCCCGGCCGGGGATGGTCTTCGGGTGGGTCGTACTGGCTGAGTCGGATGATGTTCGCCCCCGCGGCAGTGAGCACGTGTTGGACGTGGGTTTTGGCCAGGCCCTTGTAGCGGCAGTGGCGCAGGCCGCGGGCGTGTGAACCGCGCCGGGACTATGCCATGCTCCTCCGTTTGACAGCCAGGTCAGAGGACGGCCCTGACCTGGCTGTCAAAGCCGTGACCGCGGTACGAACCCGGGAGCGCTTCAGCCTCCGAGCCTCCGTGGCCACTCACCTGCTAGTGACATTCCCTAACGGCTTTCAATCGCTCAGTGAGTTCGGCTACACCGATCTGAAGCTCAGCCACGACTGCCAGGGTTGTGTAGCCCAAGTCGTGGTTGATGCGGTTCATATAGGTGTTGTCGTGCGCTGTTTGAGTGTAGATCTCCGCAATCGCAGGTCGTTCAACACGAAGCCAGCGCAGCATCGCGCCCTTGATGGCGAGACCGAGGCCGTGGCCTCGGAAGGCCGCCACCACGGCGGTGTCCATCTGCATGGCCTGGCTGGGCTGGTTGGGCCACAGTTCGATCTCGGTGATGCCCGCTATCCGGCCGCTGAATTCGTGGACGGCCACAGTGACGACGCTCTGGACCTCGTGAGTCCGCAGATCGGCTTCGTGGGCACGGACACGTTCAGCTGTCCAGGCCGTCGTCTCCAGCTGCGAATCGCCACGCGGCGCATCGAGGATGGCAGTGCGTGCGCGAGCGTATTCCTCCAGCAGGTTCTCCGGCGCGGATCCGATCCAGCGTTCCAGGCGGAACCCGTCGGGAACAGAACGCTCCCACAGGGCCGGATCCACATCGGCCAGCGCCAACATCTGGCGCTCGTGCGCTCGGCTACGGACGAAACCCAGTTCCCGCGCCCACGACTCACCGGAGGCGTCGGCCTTGACCCCGTTCGCCATGACGAGAGTGCGACCGTCGATGCTCAGATCCGGAAGTACGGCCCGCAGCATCGTCGTGCCCGCCCCCTCACGTCGCCGCGCCGGCCGTACGACGACCCTGACCAAGGTCACATGGCTGTTCTCATGACGCGGATATATCGCCGAGGCACCCGCCACGATATGACCGTCCTCCCGCATCACCCAGCGGCTGATCGGCCCCGCCGCCGTGACAGGTGAGCCAATCAACTCGATGTACTCTCCGAGCGTCGGCAACGGCTGGTCGGGATGGTCCAGCGTCATGACCTCCTTCATCAGCCCATAGTGCTGCGCCACATCGACGTCAGAGGCTGACGACGGATCGAACACGCTGATCTCGATCGGCACTGGTGGACACCTTCCTCGCAGGAGTGTTGAGTGATGCCAGGGCGACTACCGCCATCATGGTCAGGGCGAAGGCGAACAGGCCCATCAATATCATGATGAAGAAATGAAGAATCACCGCGGCGACCAGGGCGTAGCGCCGAACGGCGGTGGCGCAGAACATGGAAGCAGCGATGCCGGTTTCGATGATCAACACCGACCAGGTGACGACCGGCCCCACCCAGCCGATATCCAACAAGCCAACGACCGTACCGCGAACGGCATCGGGTGCCCCGAACTGAGGACCCTGCATGATGATGCGCAACGCCTGTCCATGACGCCACGCCGGATGCGAGACCTTGGCGAACGCGGCATCCAGATAGATGATCGCGACCTGCAGCCGTAGCACGAGATGTGCGGCATAGGAACTGCCGCGCCAACTCGGTGCGATCGGCGTCTCGATCTTGCTCCAGTGGGTCATTCGGGTATCGCCCAGGCACTGGGGGATGAGGAGGCCGCAGGCGACCTCCGCGATCGCTGCGCCGCCGTCAGCGACCGTCACGCTGCTGGCTATGCTGAAGGAGACGTACCAATGCGGTATGCACAGCCATCGCGGCTTCACACCGATTGCCACCGCCGCGAGAACCGCCAACGCGACCGCCCGAGCCGCCGGGTTCGAGGTCTGATCTCCGCCGGTGACGCACCAGATCGAGATGCCTTCCACCCCTTCGCACAATCCGGGTCCACCCGGATGCGGCGTGTTGAACAGCAGGTCACGATCGGATGTGAAGAGAATGATACTGAGCTGCGCCAGAGCCAGTAGCGAGCGGCCGATACTGAAGATCTTGCTTCGCGGATCAAACAAAGCCGCTGATTCGAGGAGCCGCTTCATGGCGCGCACCGCAGGGTGAGAACCACGGCCTTCACCTCTGGCTTCGTCCCCACATGAGCCTCCGGCGCGGCAAGAGCGAACACGAATGATCCACACAGGGACGCCGGGCGCGTTGGATTGAGCAGCGGCAGCGGCCGGACGCCCGCCAGGCAGCCCGCCGTGACAGCGCCGCCACACGGATGCCAGGCCCCAACGGGAACAAGCCCTTGGAGGTACTGCGCCTCGCGCGATTCCGCTTGGGAGACACCCGACAATCCCAAGAGGGTGGATGACGACATCTGTCGAGGGACGAACGGCGATGCCTCCGACAGGTCCGAACCGAGTCGATACACGGAAAGGGTGGGCAGGTCTGCGTCGTTGGAGAAGAACGCCCACCCTTGGGGCCAGACCGAGTGATAGGCGAGGCGGGCACGTCGCGCCCATGGAGGTTCAGAGTTGCCGAACACCTGCAAACCCAGTGTCGAGACCAGGAGTGTCGCGAGGATCGCGAGGGTCACTTTGAAGCCGAGCGAGCTGGCGGCCTCGGAAGGCTCGCCAGCCGCGTCAGTCACCGCCATGCCTGGGTTCAAGACCCCCCGTTCTGGGTCCACAGGTCCCCTGCAGGACTGCTGACTCGAGACCCCGCCTGCTGGCCCGCTCCCGTCAGCGCGACCGCGGACAGAGCTGCGAGCGTACCGATCACCGCGAAAACAATCTTGTGCTTCATGTAATTTGATCTCCCGCCGCTTGAGGGTTCGACTACTGTTGGTACCCGTCCCGTAGTCCTCAGCGAGCTTGAGCGCTGACACTACCCAACCGCTATCGGATCGCTACCGGCAGCACATGAGCTCAAACGATATAGCGAACCAAGCAGCGGCGAACGCCTCGCAGTAGTAGCAAGGAGAGGACCTATCGCCCATGCCACAGGACGATCCTGACTCTGCACTGAACGGCATGCCCCTCCACAGCTCGGTCGCTCTCGAGATCCAGGTGCTCGGCCCGCTGCTGGTCACCATCGACGGTCGGCCCATCACCATCGGCGGGGGTCGGTCCGCCCGGGCACTGGCGCTGTTGAGCCTCAATGCCAACAAGGTCGTTTCGGCGGACCAGGTCATCGCCGCGTTGTGGGACGATCCCCCCGAGTCGGCACGCCAGCAGGTGCACAACGTCGTTGCCGCCGTCCGCAGAGCCCTGAAACCAGCCGTGGGCGCCGCAGAAGTGTTGACAGTCGACTCCGGCTACAAACTCAATGTGCCGAAGGACGCCGTCGATCTTCTTCGGTTCGAAGCGCTGCTGCTGGCGGCGGACGGCGCTGTCGCGGCACGTGAGCTCACAGAGGCGTGTCGGCATCTCAAGGAGGCGATCGCACTCTGGCACGGGCCGGCTTTGAGCGGCATCGAGTCCCGAAAGCTCCAGAATTCCGCCGTCCTGCTCGCCGAGCGGCGAGCTGCCGCCATCGAGCAGCTGGCGGAGATCAGCATCGAGGTGGACGAGGCCGCGTCAGTGGTGGCGATCTTGACGCAGTTGGTCGCCGACTTCCCGCTCCGCGAATCGCTTCGCGCGGTTCTCATGCGGGCGTTGTACCGCAGCGGTAGACAAGCGGACGCACTCGCGGTCTACGAGGATGGACGAAGCCGGCTGGCCGAGGAGCTTGGCTTGGACCCGGGACCCCGGCTACGCGAGGCACATCAGGAGGTACTGGCGGGCAGGAACGCTGCAGTCCCGTCGACTTCCGAGTCCACAGGACCAGCGGCGGTTGGAACCACACACAAGTCCGCGCCGCCGGGGGCCAACTTCCTCCCCCGGGACCTTGCGGAATTCACCGGCCGCGTGGCCGAGATCCGTCGCCTGTATGAGAATGCCGCCAACTCGGGCACATCAGCGCTCGTGATCTCCGCGATCGACGGCATGGGCGGAGTAGGCAAGACGACACTGGCCATCCACATCGCCCACCAGCTTGCCGACCGGTATCCGGACGGCCAGTTCTTCATCGACCTGCAGGGTTTCAGCGTCGGGGTCGAACCGATGTCCCCGATGCGGGCTCTCAATTCCCTGCTTCGAAGCAGCGGCGTTCCCCCTGAGGCTATTCCTCACGACCTCGAAGCCCGTAGCGCGCTCTGGCGCAGTACCCTGACCGGGCGCCGAGCACTTGTACTCCTGGACAACGCGCTGGACGTGAATCAGGTCCGCCCTCTGATACCCGCCGAGCCTGGCGCTCTCGTGCTGATAGCGAGCCGGCGTCGGATGGCCGCTCTGGAGGGCGCGGTACCGCTTTCTCTGGATGTCATGCCGGAGCGCGATGCTCATCAGCTGTTCAGTCACATCGCCGGGGCAGATCGTACGGCAGCGGAGTCCGATCAGGTCGCACTGGTTCTGGAACTGTGCGGGAGGCTCCCCCTTGCCATCCAGATCGCCGCCGCCCGGCTCCGCGATCGCCCCAGCTGGTCGGTGGCCGACCTGGTCGGGCAGCTGCGACGGCGCAGCGGCCGGGCCAGAACCCTGGTGGCGGGCGATCGCAATGTTCTGACCATCATCGGCTGGTCCTACCAGCATCTGTCACCGCTCCAGAAGAAACTTTTCCGCCGCCTCAGCGCGCACCCCGGGCACGATTTCGACGCGTACACCGCGGCAGCCCTGTCGGGTTTGCCGTTGGAGCAGGCCGAGGACGCCCTGGAAGAACTCTTCGACATCAACCTCCTTCAACAGCGGCGCGCCGGACGCTACAGTTTCCACGACCTGGTCCGGGACTGCGCCAAAGATCTACGTGCCCGCGATGATGACGATGAAGCACAGCAGTCTGCGCTTCGTCGCCTCCTCGACTATTATCTCGTATCGACGAACCGTTGGTGCCGGGCCATGGGGACTGAGAACCGCTATACCACTTTCCAAGCCCACATCGAGCCCGACCACCTGAAGGCCGTCCCGGACCAGAGCACCGCGCTTTCACTGTTCGAGGACGAATATCGAAACATCGCGGCATCTGTGAGATATGCCGCGCTCCACGGATTCGACTCGCACGCCTGGCAGCTTGTCTGCTCGATGCTGCCGTACTTCTCTCGGATCAGCCAATGGAGCGAAGCAGAAGACCTGTACACGACGGCGCTGGCAGCAGTACGCCGCTTGGGGCTTGAACAGGGGGAATCCGTATGTCTCATGGGCCTGGCCGCCGTCAAGCGGTCCCGCGGGGAGGTCTCCGACGCCCGTGAGCTGATATCTCGGGCGATCGCGATCAGCCGCGCACGAGGCGACCTGGCGGCGGAGGCGAGTCAGCTCACGAATCTGGGTGTGACACTCGTGGACGCCAACAACTTCGCCGAGGGCGAGAAGTGCTTTCTCGGCGCCCTGGACCTCGCGATCCAGATCGGCGACCTCAAACTTCAGTCGGGGCTCACCAACAATCTCGGCGTCATCTCCCGCGAACTCGGCAGACTGACCGAAGCTCTCGAGTACTTCAACCGGTCGGTGGGCATCGAAGACGTGGACGAAGAGGTTCTCCACAGATCGCCGAACAAGGTCTGCAACATCGGTGAGGTGCTCAACCTCCAAGGCCTGACGAGCCGTGCGCGCGAGCGGTACCTGGAAGCACTGGAACTCAGCCGCATGAACCAGTCCCCGCGCGGTAGAGCGCTGGCCCTGACCGGTCTGTGCGCCGTATATCGGGCGTCGAACGACCTGGTCCGTGCCCTCGACGCCGGTCGCGAAGCTGTCGATCTGGCTCGCTCCGTCGACTGGTTCCACCTCGAGGCGGACGCGCTCAGCGCAATCGGTGACACCCACCTCAGCCGGGGCGACCTGGAGTCGGCTGCGCAGTCGTACGCCCAGGTCGAGTCAATCGGCTTGGCCTACTCGTCCAGGCGATACATCGCGCGAGCCCGTGACGGCATGGCGCACCTGGCACTCGCCCGCCTCGACATCGCCAAAGCCAAGGTCTGCTGGCGCGAAGCACTGGCCGTTTATCCCGGTGGGGTCGTGGACGCCGCGGCTGCCCGGCTGCACCTGGCGGCGGACGATCCGGAATCCGAACGTTGCTGGCGGTGCCGGCACGATGAAGCCGATGCGGGCTTCACAAAAGACTGTTCTCTCCCCGCCTGATATCAGCCATAGGACTTGCGGTCATAGACCGAGCAGGTCCTTGATCACGCTAGGCCGAGGCCTGTACTACCTCTGAAACTCGGCCACCTGCCACGACCGGTGATGATGCATGACCGCGTTGGTTCGTCTGGTCTACAGATTCGGTGTCCTTGTGCTGTCCTGGCTAGCGCTGCTAACCAAGTCATCAGCATCGAAGAACGTCGAAATACTGGTCCTGCGCCACGAGGTCGCGGTACTGCGCCGCAGCAATCCCACACCACGGATCGACTGGAGCAATCGGGCCGAGTTCGCGGCGCTGGCCCGGCTACTACCGAAGCTGCTACGTGCGCAGCGCATCGTCAGGCCGGGCACCCTCCTGCGCTGGCGCCGCCTGGTCGCCAAGAAGTGGACTCAGCGACGGCCTCCAGGACGTCCTCCGCTCGATGAGGCGATCGTTGCGCTGATCGTCCGCCTGGTTTCCGAAAACCGCACTTGGGCGTAGTTCGGATCCAAGGCGTGCTGCGTCGGCTCGGCCACCGGATCGGTGAAGGCACGATCCGCAAGATCCTGCGTTCCTGCCAGATCCCACCACCAAGTGTACGCGACGACTCATGGCGCCGGTTCCTCCGAGCCCACGCCGAATCGATCTCGGCGATCGACTTCTTCCACATCGACTGCGCCATCTCACTGTCACTCCTGTACGTGACATTCGTCATCGAACACCGCACCCGACGGGTACACCTTCTCGGCATGACCCGCTACCCGACGGAAGCCTAGGCGACACAGTCGAGGCCGCACCGCGCCCTCGGGGGTCTGTTCGATTAACCGGTCGAAACTGGAACTTCCACGGCCGCACCCCGAAGGTTACCGGCCACCCTGGTGTCCGCAGAACCAGACTCAACTGTCCGCCCACCAAAATCTTTTCGCGTCCGCCGTCAGCTTGCCGTAAGTAAACGTCATCGCACCAGCTTCAGCCGTCTGGACGCGTGACGCTACCAAGTCGTCGGCGACCAGGTAGACGGACGGTAGCGATCAGGTACTTCTCAAATAAGCGCCTGGTGCACGGTCGTGTTTAGGCCGACGACGTGACGGCCAGCGAGCGACCGCCCCTCGAGAGAACAGCGCGATTCGAGAAGATGGCAAACAGGGTCACTGCGAAGCCTGATATCGAGCTTCGAAACGTCGACAAGGTGTCGATCGAAGAGATCTTCCGTCTGGGAGTGTTGCACGACGGCATCAGACTCTTGACGTCCGAGATCAGGTTTCCGATTCTCGGCCAGGTCGTACCACGTGTCGAAATCGAGATCACCGGTCCCGGCTTCGAAAAGAAGGTGACGGTCAGAGTAAACCAGAACTCCCCCTTTTTCTTCGACGGTATGTCTGTGAAGGCTCGTATCAACGGTGAAGACCGCGAGGTCGCCGCCACCCAGTTCGTGGACGAGAAACGAGCCCGACCGGCATGTACGACTTCGGCATGCTGCGCGAGAACGGCATGCGCAGCTTCGAGTCTTGGCGGCGATGGTCCGGGAACTTGACGATCATGCTCTCGCGCGGCACGCCCACACACCGGCGTGTACAGGTCGAGGTGCTGCCCGAGTGCTTGGCCGAAGCCTTCGTTCGCACCGTCAGCCGATGCGCCGACGGAGTCGATCGAGCCTTTCCAGGCCGTCTAGCACGACGTTCCTCTCAGCCCCGAAGTCGATCAGGCAGGCGATCTCGTCGACACCCAAAGCGTTGAGCCGTTCGACGGTCGCCACGCCGTCCTCGATGGTGCCGAACAGGCCCGCGTGGTCGAACAGTCGGCCGAAGGCTCGCTCAAGGAGCACTTCGCGGTCTTGCGCAGACAGTTTGCGAAGGTCGAAGCTATCTCCGGGAGTGTCCGCCAGAGCGCCGGCGAGGAGATCCATCGACGTGCTCAGATATTGGGTGAGGGGGGCGCGCACCAGGTCGCGTACTTCTTCTCGGTCCTCGCCCAACAGGGTATGCAGCATGAGTACAACGTGCCCGCTCGCGCCGTCGCCGTGCTCTGCCTTCAACGCCGCACGGTAAGCCGCGATGCCGCGGTCCAAGGCCGCGTGGTCCTGCTCCAGCTGGTGGGTGAGCACACCCGCTCCGAGCCGCCCAGCCAGCCGATAAGTCTGCGGAGAGCCCGCGGCAGTGATCCACACCGGCAGTTCGGGTTGGACCGGACGGGGATACAACCGGACGGGGCGCTGAAGGCCCTCCGGCACGCTGTAGTCTATTGTCTCCCCGCGCCACAGTCGCCGCACCACCTCGACCGTCTCAGCCATGACGTTCTTACGGTCCTTGTAGTTGTCCGGCTGGAAGACGAAGTCGCCTGCGTGCCATCCTGATGCGAAGGAGATCCCGGCCCGACCGTCGGAGAGGTTGTCGACGACGGACCACTCCTCGGCGATGCGGACCTGATGGTGCAGCGGTGCTACCACGCTGCCCGCCCTGATTCCGATCTGCCGGGTGACCGCGGCAAGCGCCGCGCCGGTCACGGCCGGGTTCGGATACTGGCCGCCGAAGGGGTGGAAGTGCCGCTCCGGCGTCCAAACGGCGCGGAAGCCGTGCTCGTCGGCGAAGCGCGCGCTGTCCAGCAGCAGCCGGTAGCGGTCATCGCCGGCCGAACTGTCGGCGAAGAAGAACAAGCTCAGGTCCATGGGTCCGGTTCCTTGGATCGGGTCGCCGCAGGCGGCGACGGAATGGTTTCCGGCCATCGGGGCTGGCCCTGCTCTGCAAGCGCCACGCAGAACACCAGTCCGGTCTGATGACTCAATGAAAGCGTGATCCTAGCCAGGCCGGCCTGGTTGGCGATGGAAGCCGCACCGCCGGACAGGTAGACCCTCGGTGCGCCGGTGTCGTCGCTGAGCACCTCAATCTCGCGCCAGACCAGGCCTTGGCCCAGGCCGCGACCAAGGGCTTTGGCCGTTGCCTCTTTCGCGGACAACCGACCGGCCAGGTATTCCAACCGCCGCTGAGGTCCCAGCGTGTCGGCGTGGGCGAGTTCGCGGGCGGAGAAAACGAGCCGCTGTCCGGCCGGGTGAGCGGCGATCCGGCTGATCCTGGCAACCTCGAACAGGTCGACGCCGACGTTCACAACAAGCCATCCGCCCGGTCATCGCCTTGCGAACCCGGGCAGCGGCCCCTGTACGGCAGCGCCCCAGGGCCGTCCACGACTGCTGCGGTCATGTCCACGCGGATGCGATCGCCACCGCACATGAGGAAGTCGACACCGCCTTCTCGGCCGAGAGGCTAGTACCCATCGGCGGGAACCTGCTGCCCGGCAAGGCATGCCTCGACGTATTCGGCGAGGGCACCGACGGTCTCAAAAACCTCGGGCGTCAGCTCGTCCGGATCGATGTGCAGGTTCAGCGTGTCCTCAAGGGCCATGAGCAGCTCGATCACACTCGTCGAGTCGAGAGCCAGATCGCTGAAGAGCCGGGTCTGCGTGGTGAGCTCAGGAGGCTCCTTCGACAGGGTCGCACTGATCGCCGCACGCACCGCGGCGATCGTGTCGTCGCTCGGGGGATACGCCACCGGTTTTAACTCCTTGCCGTAGTGACCCGGGCGGCGGTACCAGCCGCGCGTGCCAGGTCGGGATGGGTGGACTGGCGGCCGAGGATATCCTCGACCGTGTCCCTGGTCCGCACCGGGTAGGTCCGGCCGTTCAGGACCAGGACCTCGGCCGGGTAGCCGTGGCTGAGAAAAAACACCGGCGAGGCCGACGGTCCGTAGGCTCCGGAGCTGAGCACCCCGACGAGGTCGCCGGGCGTCAGCCGGGGAAGGGTGACGGCCTTGGCGACCATGTCGTTCGGAGTGCAGAGCGGTCCGGCGATGTTCCACAGTTCGTGCGGTGCTACGGGCCCTGCGACACGAGAGAGCACCACGATCGGGAAGTTCCGCTTGACGAAGGAGCCGATGCCGACGGCCGCCATGTGGTGGTGGGTGCCGCCATCCGCCACGGCAAAGTTCTCGCCCATGGAGCGCTTGGTATAGCGCACCCGCATGAGGTACGTGCCACACCCGGCGGTCAGATAGCGTCCGGACTCCAGCATGAGCCGGGTCTGGGGGTGGGCGGTGGAGAAGTCTGCCAGCAGGGGGTTGATGTCGGCGGCGAGGTCGGCAAGATCGAGCTCCCGCTCACCGTCGAAGTAGGGTACGCCGAGGCCTCCGCCGATGTCGACGGCGTCCAGGGGGATCCCGATCTCGCCCGCCACCCGCTCGGCGAGATCGAGGATGTAGGCGGTGTTCCGTACGATCACCGACGCGTCCAGCACCCTGGTACCCAGGTAGACCTGGACGCCCGCGACGTCAACGTGCTGGAGGCCCGCCAAGCGCGCCTTGCCGTCAAAGACCGCGGCCTCGTCGATGCCGAACTGGCGCGGCTTGCCGCCCATCGTCAGACGCGGTCCGGCGACCGCGGTCGCCGGGTTGATGCGAAGCAGGACACGTATGCGCAGCCCGGCGGACCCCGCCGCCCGATCGGTTGCCGCCAGCTCGTCAAAAGACTCGCAGACGAGCGCGTAGATCCCGGCGTGGACACACGCGGCGATCTCCTCGGGACTCTTTCCCGGGCCGAGGAACACGATGTCCTCGGGTGCGGTTCCGGCGTCGAGGACGAGCCGCAGCTCGGCCAACGATGACACCTCAGCGCGCGCGCCGGCCGACCGTAAGACGTCGTACACGCCCCTATTTGGGTTCGCTTTCAGAGAGAAGAAGATCTCCAGGTCTGGGTGGAGTGCAGCACGCAACGCCAGGAAGTTGCGCACGAGCCAGTCCCCGTCATACACGTACGTCGGAGTGCCGAAGCGCGCGGCGATGCCGCTCCAGTCAATGCCGTCGTCCATCAGTTCACCATCAATTCGTCGAGAGTGGCCTGCACTTGTCCGCGCAGAGCCAGCACCTCGGGTTCGTTGCCGGCTACGAGGACGGCGTACAGCCGGCCGTAGGGCCGCCCGTCGGCCACGACCGCCGCGTTGAGGGTCGCGAAATTGGTGATCAGCAGGCCGCGGGCAGCTTCGCGCAGCCGCTCCGGAGAGGTGGGCAAGTGGCGACCGAGCACCGCTGCCACCTCGTCGAACCCGAACGTGCGCCCCGGGCGGAGTTCGAAAGAGGTCGCCAGGGCACTCGTACCGGGCGTGATCAAACGTTCTGCGATCCGGTTCTGATACGTCGCCATGTTCAAGCGGGCATTGATCTCCAGGCACGGATAGACGGCGCCGTCGGTTCCGAGGATCGCGTCGACGCCGACCAGCCCGTGATAGCCGGACGTGTGCAGCACCTTGGAGACCACCGCGGCGGCGTTCTCGAGCTGCGCGATCTCCTGAGCCCGAAGATCTGGCGGGAACACGTGCCCGCGGTGCACGCCGTCACGAGTCAGCGCAGTCTTGATCGTCTCGAAGGTGAAGTGGCCGTCCTGGCCTACGAGGAACTGGTAATTGAGGTCGGCTCGCTTGTCGATCCAGCGTTCGACGACGAGAGAGACCTTGCCGTCCCCGGTCGATTTCCGCGCGATCATGCGCAGCAGCCGGTCGGCACGCTCCCGGCTATCCAGCACGACCATGCCGCGACCTGAGACACCGAGCGACTCCTTGACGACGACCGCGCTCGCGCCCGCTTCCCCGAGGTGGAGCCGCAGGGCCTGATCGAGATCGTCGATCGTGCGGCACACCGAGCCGGGGACGGAGGTCAAGCCCGCGGCGTCGACGAGTTCGCGGCTGAAGATCTTGCCATTGACCTCTTTGGCTACGACGGAGCAGGGACCGGCGAGCGGCAGCCCGCTTGCCTCGGCGACCTGCTCCTCCAGTACGGAGACGCCCAGCGGCGCGAGATAGGTGTGACCGTCGTCGAGCCGGCGCAAGGCAGCCAGCAACTTCGGCGAGTCGAGCGCGTCCTCGGTAACCGTGCGCCGCGGGTCGTTGTGGTCGACCGTACAGACGGCGGCCTCGATGAGCCCGATGTCCGCCAGATACGCCGCGTAGGCGGGATCTGGCGCCTGTTTGAGCACGACGACGTCGCCGGCCTCGGCTAGCGCCAGCCCGACCTCCTCGATCCGGTTGACGGTGGCTGCGGAGAACGACAAGCCTGTGCCGGGCAGGGCAGGCTCACCACGTCCCCAGACGCGTTCGACTTCGAAGTTGTTGAGGTACACGAAGCGGGCGTGCGGATCGCCGGTGAGAGCACTCTTAAGCCTCGCCGCGAAGCCGGTCGGCGCGGCCGTCGGAACGTGTGGGGGGGCATGGTTCGGGGCTGTCATATCAGCCTTTTCCGTCGGCGGTGGCCGATGAGCCGCGCCATGCGTTGGTGTCCGTGGACCACGCAAACCCCCATCCCTTGGAGCCTCTCGCCGACCGGGTCGCCGACGGCGCCCGCAGTGAGGGTGCGGGCATCGCGCTTTCGCAGCGTAGGAGAGCGGCCGGGGAGGCCGACAGGCAACGGGGCGGCAGCTTCGGCACCGGAAGTTGCCGCCGCCCTGCCTGGTTGCTCGCGCGTGCCCCGTGCCCTACTTGAGATGTCAGAAGGGCCTGCGGCGGGCCGGAGTCGAGGTCGAGCGGAGTCGAACGCAGTGTCATGAATCATCCACTGACCCCCGGACCGACGGCCGGCCAACAGGCGCTGTGGTTCATCCAGCACCTCGAGCCCGAGTGCGCGGCCTACAACACAAGCCTCGCGCTGAGCCTGCACTTCACGGTCGACCCCGTGGTGCTCGACGCCGCGGTGCGAGCGACGGTGCTCGGCCATGGCCTGCTCAACCAGACCTTTCCACGGCAGCTGTTTGCCGGGGGGGAGTCAACCGCCGCCAAGCCCATCCCGGAGCGGATGCTGGAGTTGGTGGTGGCCGACGAGGCAGAGCCGCAGCTCCAGGCCCACGTCCTGGCTCTGTCGCAGCGACCGTTCGACCTTGAGCACGAGCTGCCGGTGCGGGCTGTGCTGCTGCTCCAGGGACAGGAGCCTGACGTCCTGCTGCTCGTCGCTCACCACATCGCGGCCGACAACATCTCCCAGTTGAACCTGTGCCGCAGGATCCTGGCCCGGTACGCAGCTCTTCTGGACGACGAACCGCCGGAGGAAGAGGACGACGGCGCAGCGTTCGCAGGGTTCGTAGAGCGCCAGCGGGAGTATCAGGCCTCGCGGAGAGCTGAGACAGCACGGGAGTTCTGGGGCAAGGAACTCGCGGGCCTAACGCGGCACACCGCATTGCCGACCGATCTTCCGGTGCCCACCGTCTACCGCTACCAAGGCGCACAGGTCGACATCGCGCTGCCCCCGGACCTGACCAGCGGACTCGACCGAGCCGCCGCCGAGCGCAACACCACCACGTTCGCGCTGCTCATGGCGGCCTTCCAGGTCCTGCTGCGCTCCCACTCGAGGCAGCGCGACCTCGCCGTCGGCTACCCCGCCACCTTGCGGCGAGGTGAGCCGGAGCGCGCTGCAATCGGCTATTTCGTCAACACCCTGCCGCTCCGGACTCGCATCGGACCGGAGGACTCGTTCAGCGAGGTCCTGCACGCGGTCTCGCGGGCCCACTTCCGGGCGCTGCTGCAGCGCGACTACCCGTTCGCCCTGCTTCCGTGGCCCTCAGAGCTCCGGCAAGATCCGTCGCGTCCCGGACCGGTCTCCGCGTTGTTCGTCCTCAACGATCTCGACCCGGACGAACCGGGCGCCGCGCTCGCGCTCGGCCATCGCGTGCAGATCGCCGGGTTAGACGTCGCGGAATACCGGCTGCCGCAGCAGCTCGGCCAGTTCTGGCTGACGCTCCAAATAACCAGGTACGGCAAGCAAGCGCAGGCGGTCTTGAAGTACAACACGTCGCTCTTCACCGAGAAACGCGCGCACCTGCTCGCGGAGCAGTACGCGGCCATCCTGTCCGAGAACGCACGGCCGGGGGTCAACAGTGGCCCGGGTTTCTGACCACGGCGGCGGCGCCTTGGTGCTTCGAACGAGACGGAGAACCTCGAGATGACGAGCAGTACAGCCGTGTCGGCCGCAACGCCGCTGGCCCGCATGGCGGATGCCGGCTGGGTGTCGCCCACATCGGTACCCGGCCTAATCGGGTACACCCCGAAGTTCGAGTCCGTGCTCGAATCCTTGCAGACCGCTCTGACGGCGCTGGATCCGCACGGATTAGGGGGCCCTGTCCAGCACGCGCCGGTGGTCCCGCGGGAAACAATCGAGCGAGCGCAGTATGCCGAGTCCTTCCCGCACCTTCTGGGCACAGTGCACGCGTACGCCTCGGCCGAGCAGGCGACGGCACCGTCGGCCAGCCAACGCGAGCTGACCGACGTGGTGCTGGCTCCCGCCGCTTGCTAC
Source organism: Catenulispora sp. GP43 (assembly GCF_041260665.1). Taxonomy (NCBI): domain Bacteria; kingdom Bacillati; phylum Actinomycetota; class Actinomycetes; order Catenulisporales; family Catenulisporaceae; genus Catenulispora; species Catenulispora sp. GP43. The sequence continues at coordinate 86,970 of NZ_JBGCCT010000037.1, forward strand.
AGCGTGTATCCACAGATCGCAGACCGTACCCTGGACCTGGAACAGCACTTCGACGTCTTCGGGTACTGCTACCGCCACGAGGCCACCAGCGAGTACGGGCGCTTTCGCTCCTTCCGGATGCGCGAGTTCGTCATCGTCGGTGGACAGGAGCCGGCCTGGGAGTGGCGCGAGGCCTGGATTGAACGCTGCGAAGGACTGTTCGCGCGGCTCGGGCTGAAGATCGCCGTGGTGGCGGCAAGCGATCCGTTCTTCGGTCCCGGCGACCGCTTCATGCGCGCGAGCCAGCTCCAGCAGAGCCTGAAATTCGAGTTCGTCGCGCCAGTGCACGCACGAGACGAAGGCACCGCGATCGCCTCGGCCAACTGCCACAAGGACCATCTCGGCGAACGCTTTGCCATCCGGTTCGCCGAGATGGGTGTGGCGCACAGTTCCTGCATGGCTTTCGGGCTCGAACGAGTCGTGTCCGCGCTGATCCAAGCGCACGGCGACGATCTCGCCAACTGGCCTGAGCCCGTCTGACGGCTGTCGGTCTCCCGCGTCCGCAGACGACCCGCGGCTACGCGCCCGCGGCCGATCCTGGACCCTCCGGGTAGAGGCCGCGGTAGCGGCCGCCGTGGAAGACCAGCGCCGATGCGGCCGGTTCGAGCCCGACACGCTCGAGGCGCAACAGGCCGATGTCGTGGTCTCCAGCCTCGATCGTGCGCTCCAGCGAGCACTCGAACCAGGCACTGGCGCCGTGCACCAGCACTCCGCCGTGTGGCGTCGCGTACCAGGCCACGTCGGCGAACCGGTCCACGTCCCGCTGGGAGAAGCGGCGGCCCACAGACTCCTGCGACGCGCTCAGTACACTGACTCCTAGCTGCGTGGCGCGCCGGATTCTCGGCCAAGTGGTCGAGGTGTGCGCGATGCACACGGAGATCAGCGGCGGCTTCAGGGAGACGGAGACAAAGGAGTTCACCGCCATACCAACCGGCTCGGTCTCGTCCAGCGCCGCCAGCACCGTCACGCCGGTCGGATAGGCAGCGAAGGCTCGGCGTAGCGCGTGGGATTCGATCATGCGGATCATTCTTCGGCTCCGGTGGACTCAGGCTTCGACGTCGATGCCTTGGGCCGCGCACAGTTCCCGGATCTGTTCCCACAGTCCGCGGGGCGTGCGGAGCATGTCGACTATCTGGAAGTCGTCCGGGATGAGGAGGCCGTAGACCTCCTCGAGCGCGACGATGACGCTCACCGTTGCCATCGAGTTCAAGCCGAGATCGGCGAGTGGCCGGTCCGGGTCGAGTGGTCGTTCGCCCAGAGCCTCGAGGCCGTCGCGCAGAGCCTTCTCGAAGCGTTCGTCCCAGGGCGGCATGAGAGCCGACCCACAGCGCGGGCGTTCGGCGGTTTCCCGCAGCCGGGTGAGATCGACCGATCCGGTATCGGTAAGCGGCCATTCCTCCACGACGATCAGTTCGTCCGGAACGAACGACCGTGGTAGCCGACGCTCCGCCAGTGCTCTGTTCACCGTTTCCGGGTCGAGCACCGCGCCGGTCTCGAGGCGGATGAAGCCCAGGACTCGCGCCCTGTCCCCCGCAGCGTCCGGCGCTTCGATCACTCGGGCATCGCGGACCGCCGGTTCGGCGGCAAGCAGTTCCTCGGTGCGATGGACTCGGGGTGATCCGGCCAGCTCGAGCCGACCGTCCAGGGTGAGTCGCGCGGGCAGACCGGCAGGCGCTGTTCCGTCGACGGATAGTTCCCCCACCACCCCGAGGGGCAGTGCGTATCCGCGGTCGTCCTGGACCTGGAGGCGCAAGCCCGGCAAAGGGACGCCGTCCAGGGCGACAGGGCCGGTGGCGTCCTCCACATATACGGGATCGATTACCGTCACCGTCGATGTGCAGACCGTATCAAGCGTCTGCTCGGCGACCAACGGGCTGAGCTGGGCATGCGTCAGCATCTCCGTTGCCAGCAAGGTCCCGATCTCGGGTATGGAATCGGGCAACCCAGCGGCGGTCACGACGACCGAACCACCCGCCGTCAGCGGTGTCAGCAGCTCGATCAGGCCACGCATACTGTCTAGTGGGGAGCTGCACAGCCATGTGGAGTCGACGCCAGTTGCCGTGCCACGTGAGGTAAGTGCGGCGTGCAGCCGGTAGACCGCGCGAGACAGTCCTGAGTGCTGTGCATCCCCGTGTCTCAAGGCTTGAATGGCTTCGACCACTGCGGCGCCGTTTCGTGCGTTTGAGGGGACAGCGACGGAGTTCTTGTCGATCGCATCGACGAGTTGCGCGTAGGTGAGGGTCTCGGAGCCGCAGTGGACTGCGACCTTGTCCGGATGCAGCCGGGCGCGCTGAGCGAGCGCCGCTAAGGCCGGCTGTGGTTCGTCCGGCATTTCGCCGGAGCGATCGAGGGCACGCAGCGCGACGCGCTCCGGAGAGGGGAGAACGGGACGGTCGGCGGCACCTTCGGGGCCGAGCGCCATCTCCTCCAGCACGGTGCGGTAGAGCGCGGCGAGCCGGGCGGCGGCTGTACGGCTGAGCCGGTGGTTCGTGGTGTTGAATTTCAGGAACCCTATGAAGCTGAACACATGCAGGGCGAACTCGTTCTCGTTGTCGTTGAGCGTCGCCTCCTCGTCGACCAGATCCCAGTCGACTTGGTGGAAGTCGAGATAGTTGTAGAAGACCTCGAAGAGCCGTCCGCCGTGACCGTGCTCCTGCTGGATCAGCTGCATCGGGTATGCCCGGTGCGGCCAGAGCTCGGTCAGACGGTCGTACACGGCCCGGACAAGCCCGCCCCAACTGTGCGTGCCCGTCGGCATCGCAAAAGGCAGGGTATTGAGATACATGCCGAGGACCCGTTCGGCGCCGGCGACCTCCGGGCGCGCGTCGCACACGAGCCCGCTGTAGAACTCCTCGGTGCCCGCGAGCATGGACATGACCTTCATGTGCGCGGCCAGGAGCACCGCCTTGAGCGAGGTCCGGGTCTCGGCGGCCAGCCGCCGCAGGTCGCCCTCGAGGTCCTTGTAGTCCACCAGGCACTGGTAGCGGTCGCGCGGCCGCGCGCGCTCGTCCTGCCAGGCAACCGGTACCGCGACGACGTCGCGGCCCTGGATCATCGAGCACCAAAAGTCGCGATGCTCGTCCGACTCGCGCGCTGCGGCCTCCGCGGCGACGTAGTCCGCGTACCGGAACGCGATCGGCTCCGGCTCGACGGGAGTCTCGCCCGTGCGCAGTGCGCGGTACCCGCCGAGAATCTCCATCAGCATCGTGTGGAAGCTCCAACCCTCGAGGATGGGATGGAACTCGGTAAGCGTGATGCACCAGTCGCGGGTATTCACAGCCGTGTGCGCGTGTAAGCGAATGAGCGGCGGCCGCGCCATGTCGATCGCGGTACTCCGCTCCAGAGCGGCGTGCTCCACCAGCCGCGGACGCCAGCCGTCCGCGCCGAGGGTGCCGTGCTCGGTCAGCTCGACGGTGATCGGCGCGGCGCGGTGGACGACCTGAAGCGGAACGGAGTAGCCGGTCAGGTCGAAACTGGTCCGTAGGATCTCGTGCCGGTCCACGACGAGTTGCGCAGCCTTCTGGAGGATCTGGGCGTCGAGTCCGGCTTCGTCCCGGATCAGATAGGAAGTCGAGTCCTGATACGCCAGAATGCCGGGACGGTTGCGCAGCTCGATGATCATGCCGAGCTGCATGGCTGCCAGCGGGTAAGCATCGACCGCGTCGGCGGGCAACGCGGCGCGGTCCGCCGGTTCGAGCAGCTCGAACGGAGCCACGAGGGCACGTCGCGGCAACGCCCCCGCCGGAGCCGCCTTCTCCTGCCGATCGGCGCACAGCCTCGCAAGGTCGGCGACAGTCTGATGGGCGAAGATGTCCGCGGCCGAGACCTCATAGCCAGCGGCGCGCAGCCGGCCGGCCAGCGCCACGGCCCGCAACGAGTCGCCGCCCACATCGAAGAAGTTGTCGTACGCACCGATTGCCGGGTTCTCGAGGACTTCCTTCCAGCTTCCGAGCACGACCGCGATGAGCGATGCCGAGGCCTCGCAATCGGGCGTCGCCTCCCGGTCCGCCGTAGCAGGTAGGACACCGGACCCCGGGACCGGGCTCGACGCCGGCACGGAGGGGATCGGCGAAGAGGAGTCGGAGACCAGGGTTTCCAGCAACGCTGCCGCTTCCACCGCCCAGGAGCGCGCCGTCTCCTCATCGATCAACGAGCTGGCGTACTCGAGGTGGGCTGACAGGCGCCGACCAGCGTCCTCGGACACGTGCAGTGTGAGGTCGAACTTCGCCTCAGGCGCGACGAAGGTTCCGATCCTGTCGGCCTGCAAGCCCGCCAGCCGGATCCCGGCTGCCTCGTCCACCCTCTCCATGTCGAACGCGACGCGGAACAGAGGATTGTCGCCGCCTCCCCGGGTGGGATTGAGATCCTCCACGACGCGCGCGAACGGTACGAAGCGATGGTCCATCGCGTCCAGGATTCGACCTCTCACCTGGCTGAGGATGTCAACGAAGCTGTCGCCGGACGCGTGCGTCGTCCTCGAGACCGCGGTGTTGACCAGGTTGCCCAGCAGGTCGTCGAGATCAGGGGTGCGGTGGGTGACTGGGAAGCCCACTGTCACATCCTCGCTGCCAGAGAGGCGGGAGAGCCACACGTGGTAGGCGGCGAGGAGCACCATGAACGGCGAGGCGCGGTGCGCTGTGGCCAAGGCGTGCACCGCGGCGGAGGTCTCCGGTCGGATCTCGAATTCGACCACGTCGCCGGTGCGCGGGGCGCCGGCGGCGGCGCGCACCGGCAGGACGAGCTCCTGCGTGCCGCTCAGCGCAGTGCGCCAATATTCCAGGTGTCGCTGCAGCGCCCCGCTTGCGCCACGTTCGTGTTCCCACAGTGCGTATTCGGCATATTGCCTGCGCGGTGTGGCGAGCCTGGCCGGATGCGCGGCGAGCTCGGCGGCGTAGAGCGTTTCGAGCTCTGCGGCGATGATCCGGAAGGCCACATCGTCGCAGGCGATGTGGTGGATGTTGATGACCAGCAAGTGGCTGTCGGGAGCCTCGCCGATGAGGCTGACTCGGATCGGCCAGTGCTCGACCAGGTCGAAGGGCCGGCTGCGTTCCCAGGCAGCGATCTGCAGCGCGCGCTGCGCGCGCCCTTCGGCCGGCTCCTCATCGAGCGGGATCAGCCGGAATTCGATCGGGCCAGGCTCGTCGATGATCTGCTGGGGCTGGAATCCGTCGTGCCGGTAGCGGGTACGCAGCACCTCGTGCCGCCGGGCAAGCCCGTCGAAAGCCCGGCGCAGCACCTCGGCGTCGAGCGGCCCGGTGAGTCGATGGGTCCAGGTCATGAGATAGGCCTGGCTGGTCGGCGCGACCTGGTTAAGGAGCCACATCTGCTCTTGGCTGGAGGACAACGGCAGCGTGGCCGCCGTATGCGACCCGCCCGTCGGAGCCATGGCGAGACCGTTCGCCGTGGAGTTCATGCGGTGCTCCCCGTCAGCTCGGTGCGAAGCCGTGCGACCTCGCGGGCCAGGTCTCGTGCGGTCGGCGCGTCGAAGAACACACGCATCGAGACCTCCACGCCGTGGTCGTTCTGCACCCGCCACAGCAGCCTGGCCGCGAGTAGCGAGGTGCCGCCGCAGGCCATGAAGTCCTCGTCGAGACCGATCGTCGTGTTCTCCAACAGTTCGCCCATGGCATCGGCGATCGATGCCTCGAGCTGACCGTTCTCAGTGTCTGGCTCCGCCGCGCCGATCTTCAGTGCGGGGTTGGCCGCGAATCGCTCCGCGAGTTCGTGTAGCTGTTCGGCCAGCGCGCTCGCGACGGTGCGGTCGTAGAGGTCTGTGGAGTACTCGATGAAGCCTCCGTAGTCCCCGTCGTGGCACGGCCACACCGTGAGCGCGAGATCGGTTCTCGCCGTGTGCACCGCTTGTCCGAGCAGTTCGAGGTCGCGGGCACGCGGGATCTGCCCGGCGCCGTCGTCTATTAGGGTGAACAGGGTCTGGAACAGGGAGTCACGCGGCCGTTCCCGGTCACGGGCAACTGCGTCCATGACCGCCTCGAACGGTAGTTCGGAGCGTGCGAAGGCCTCACGTGCCGTGTATTCGACCCGCTCGAGCGCCTCTCGGAAGCTCAGACCCGAGGACAGCCTAGGACGCAGGAGGATCGTGTTCACGAAGGGTCCGACGACGCGGTCGACCTCGGGCCTGTCCCTGCCGGCATGCGGTACGGCCACCGCGAAGTCCCACTGCCCCGCAGCGCGTGCCAGCGCGGTCGCCCACAGGGCAAGGAAGACAGAGTTCGGGCTCGCGGCTCGACGTCGGCCCAGCGCGCAGAGCGCGTCTGCGCAGTGAGCCGGAATCTTCACAAGAACGCTGCCACCGTCGGCTGAGCGCGACCCTGAGGGCTCACGGCGGCCGGGTAGTGCGAGCGCAGGCAGCTTTGGCAGAGCGGCCCGCCAGAACTCCAACTGCTCGGCCGTCCGCTTGCCGGTCAACCGGGCCCGCTGGTCCACGGCGGCCTCGACGAAGCGGACCGGGATCTGCGGAAGGACCGCGGGCCGTTGCTCCTGACCGGCTGCGATCAGCTCTCGAAGTTCCTCATCGAGCAGCCTTGAGGACCATCCGTCGCAGATGATGTGGTGACAGGCGATGGCGAGGAGTTGTTCGCCGGCGCCGTGCCCGATCAGCACGGCGCGCAGCAGTGGGGCTGAGGACAGGTCGAAACCCTCGTCAAAGAGCTCTGCCAGGGTCCCAGCCGCCTCCTCCGGCACGCGCTCGACGCGCTGTAGACTCCAGCCGAGTTGGTCCACGGTCCGGACGTTCGCAAACAGCCCGGAATCGTCCATGCCGAAGCCGGTGCGCAGGATCTCGTGGCGCTCGATCAACCGCGTCATCGCGCCCTCGACAAGGTCTGCGGGCACCGAGGCGGGCAGCCAGATCAGGATCGGAAGCAGGTATTCGCGGCTACGGGGGTTCGTCCGATCGAGGACCCAGAACCGTTCCTGGGTCGAGGACAGGGGCAGCCGCGCGTCCGGCGCCAGCGGCGCGATCGGCACCGCCTCGGACGCCTTGCGAAGGATCAGCGCCTGATCGCGCACGGTCGGCCGGCGATGCAGGTCGCGCGGTTCGATGGTCAGTCCGGACGTCTCCGTGAGCTGCGCGGCGAGCCGGAAAAGCTGGAGGGAGTGACCACCGAGGTGGAAGAAGTCGTCGTCCAAGCCCATCTCCTGCGGACCGAGGACACCGCGCCAGGCCTCAAGGACGATGCGCTGCTCGCTCGTGAGCGCTTCGCTGCCGGGCATGGGACGCGAGAAGTCGGGCTCGGGCAGTCGCGCGCGGTCCGTCTTGCCGTTGGGCATGCGCGGCAGCGCGTCCAGTTCGCTGATGACGGCTGGCACGTACGAGGAGGGCAGCCGCTCGTGCAGGAATGCGGTCAGTTCGCTGGTCGGGGTCAGGTCGGAGGTAACGACCCAAGCCGCCAGGCGCCGGGCGCCGTCCGGGCCGTCCAGCGCGCGCACGGCTGCCTCGCGCACGGCCGGGTGCGCTTCCAGGACCGCCTCGATCTCGCCGGGCTCGATCCGGATCCCGTTGATCTTCACCTGGTCGTCGGCGCGGCCGACGAACTCGATCGTGCCGTCCGGTAGCTCGCGCACGAGATCGCCGGAGCGGTACATGCGCGAGCCGGGAGGTCCGCCGGGGTCGGGTAGGAAGCGTTCCGCGGTCAGTGCTGGCTCGCTTTGGTAGCCCCGGCCGACACCGGGCCCGCACAGGTACATCTCCCGCAGATCGAACTCCGGGCTCTGGTCGGTCGGCATCAGCAGCACTCTGGCGTTGTCGATCGGCCGGCCTATCGGGACCGGGCCGGTACTCTGCACCGGATCGACTCGGCCTGCCAGTGTGTCGATCGAGCACTCAGTCGGGCCGTAGGTGTTCCACAGCTCCACTTCGATTCGAGCGAGAACCCGGCGGCACAGCTCAGCGTGCAAGGGCTCCCCGGCCGAGCAGATCAGCCGAAGGCTCGTGCACTCGGAGAAGCCGGGCTCGGCCGCGAGTAGTCGGAGCATGCTCGGCACGACCTGAAGCACCGTGGCACCACGTTCCCGAATCGAGGCGACCAGTTCGCCGGGATCGCGCCCGGCACCCGGCCGGCCGAAGGCCACCGCCCCTCCGTAGACGAGCGGAGCCAGTACCTCCCAGCCTGCGGCGTCGAAGGTCAGCGGAGTCTTCTGGAGCACTCGGTCACGGTCGGTGAGTCTCAGGGCCCGTATCCCCCACAGCACCCGGTTCGCGATGCCCTCGTGCTCGACCACGACACCTTTGGGTGCACCCGTGGACCCGGAGGTGAAGATCATGTAAGCGGCCTGCCGACTCGCCGCCTGGCGCCGCGGTTCGCGCTCCTCGCCCGCGGCCGTGAGCTCGGCGACCGAGTGCACCGCCGCCGACTCCCTGAGCCCGCTCGCCTTGAGCGCCGCACCTTCGTCGATGACAACGATCTGAACCCCGGATGCCTCAACGACCTGGCGACGTCTAGCCGGGGGCGCCTCGAGCTCGAGCGGAACGTAGTAGCCTCCTGCCAGCCAGACGCCGAGCAGCGCGGCGACCATGTCAGGGCCCTGCGCTACGGACAAAGCGACGGCGGACTCCCGCCGCACGCCGAGGTCCGACAGCGACGCGCAGACGCGCAGCGCAGAGGGGACCAGCTCGCGGTAGGTGACCTCGCCGGCTGCGGAGACGACGGCCGACGCCTGCGGCGTGCGCCGCGCCTGGGACAAGATGAGCTCCGGCAGCAACGACGTCATCGGCTGCTCCCTGCAGGATCTGCTGCCGCGCGGCTCCGTGCGCTCAGCGGCCGGATATCGGTCCACACCTCGGCAATGTGCCGCAGGCACAGGTCCTTCGGACCCTCGAAGCCGGTCGGACGCCAACCGGCAGGCGGTTGCCGGGGCACGTCCCAGATCGAGTACTGGCCCTCGTCGTTCACCACGACTCGGTAGGTCTCCACGTCGGCTCGGGTCACCGGTACCTGCTTTCCTGAATTCGCCGTGGGAAGTGAGGAGCCGGGCGAGGCGCCGGCGGAGAGCCCGGACAACAGGGCCTCGGCGTCGACCTTCCCGTTCGCCGTCAAGGGGATACACGCCACGAGGTGGACCGCCTCGGGAAGCATGTGTTCGGGCAGCTGCGCGGCAAGCTCAGCACGCAGCTGCGCAGGATCGGGCGGGTTTTGCGCCGTCGGCACCACGAACGCCGCGAGCCGTGCACCTCGCGGCAACGGCCGGGCGAGTACGACGCTCTCCTCGACGCCCGGCAGGTGCTGCAGGACCGTGCGCACCTCGCCCGGCTCGACACGGTAGCCGCGGATCTTCACCTGGTGGTCGACGCGGCCGAGGAAATCAAGGTCGCCATCGGCGCTCCAGCAGCCGCGGTCCCCCGTGCGGTAGAGCCGTGCGCCCGCGGGTCCGTACGGGTCCGGAGGGAAGCGCTCCGCGGTGAGCGAGGGCGCACCGAGGTAGCCGTGCGCTACGCCCGCACCGCCGACGTAGATCTCGCCCACGACGCCGACCGGTACTGGTTCGAGCAGATCATCAAGCACGTACATGGTCGTGTTCGGAATCGGCGCACCGAGCGGGATCAGGCCTTCGCCGCGTATCCCGGTGACCTCTCGGCCCGAATTGCCGACGGTGATCTCGGTCGGTCCGTACTCGGTGGCCACACGCGTCCCGCCAGGCCCGGCAAGCCTGCTCCAGCGGTGTGCGAGGGAGACAGGGAAGGCGTCGCCGGCGGCGATCACCAGCCCGGCGAGGTCGCGGGCCTGGGCTGGCTCGAGCTCTGTACCAAGCAGGTTGAGATGGCCGGGGGTGATCTTGACGAAGCTGTACGGCCCACCCTCGACGAGCAGGGCGCCCAGGGCTGCTGGGTCAAGCGGATCGGGCAGGAGGTCGACGCACTGGCCGACGATGAGCGGGGTGAGCAGGCTGGGCACACCGAGGTCGAAGCCGATCGAGGTCAGGTGCGGGGAACCGCCGGTTCCGCGGCCGGCGTACTCCTGCGCGGTCCACAAGACATAGTTCGCCAGCCCGCCTTGATGGACCATGACACCCTTGGGAGTTCCGGTGGATCCGGAGGTATACATCACATAAGCGAGCGCGGCCGAGGCGAGGACGGTTGGCAGCGGCGTTTCGGGTTGCGCAGCGATGTCCGGCGCCGCTTCGTCGATAAGGACGAGGGCGGGCTCGCTGAGCCCCTCGGCGATCACTGCACGATGCTCTGACGAGGACACGATCAGCTTGCAATCGGCCGCCAGGGTCATCCGGTGCAGCCGCTGCAGTGGCATGTCGACGTCAAGCGGAAGGTAGTGTGCGCCGATCTTCCATACGGCCAGCAGTACCGGCAGCAGGTCCAGGCCCCGCCGCAGGCACACACCGACGGCCGTGTCGGGACGTACACCGCGCTGAATCAAGAGACGCGCGATCCGCGTGGAGTGTTCGTCGAGCTCCCGAAAAGTGAGTACTCGACCGCCTGCGCGCACCGCCGTGGCCTGCGGCGCTGATGCCGCCGAACGTTGGAAGAGCTCGAGCACTGTGACCGATCCGCGGGGGACGGAGGGGCCGCGTGCCCAGTCTTCGAGCACGGCATGGCGCTCGGCCGCAGGCAGGACAGCGCTCCGCGCATCGCCGTCGGCTCCAGCAGCCATCGCTTCGAGCACGCTCCGGTGCAGTGCGGCGATCCGGTCCACAGCCCCCTCACCGAGGCGTGCATCGGAGCGCACGAACAGGCTGTCCGCGTTCGCCTCGACGCTCAGGGCGCTCGGCCAAACAGTTGGCACGCCCGATGCGTTGAACAACACCTGGACTTCGCCGTCGGGCACGAGGCCATCGGGCGATCGGCCATGAACCGATCGACGTACGTGGTCGACGAGTTCTCGCCAAGTGCCGGCAGAGCGCGGCGCCACGACGACGGTTCGGGGGTGGTCATCGCCCGGCCACAGGACGCTAGTGGTGAAGGCAGGTTCTCCGCTCAGCATCGCCAACACCTTCACGTGCGCGCAGAGCAGCACCTCGGTGAGTGTGGCGGGCGTCGGCTCATCAAAGGCTTCGAGCTTCGCCAAGAGGTCTCCACAGGGCACCTCGATCCGGCCGCCCCCCGACGTATTTTCGGCCGCGCACAGCCACGCACTGGGCAGCACGAACACCGGCGCGTTCACACCGCACCGCCGACGAGCCGTTCGGCTATCAGCCCGATTTCGACTCCCGCCTCGGCGAGGATGAAGTGCGGGCCGTCTAGAAGGCGCAAGGAGAAGCGTCCCGTGGTCTCGGCGGACCATGCGGCCATGGATTCGGGGGAAACGAATTCGTCGCGCCGTCCGCCCAAGACGGTCAAGGGGATCTCAAGAGCCGGTCCCGGCGAGTAGGAGAGCGTCTCCACGGCCTGGTAGTCCGCACGGAGAATGCGCTCGTACATGGACATCAGTTGCGGATCATCCAGTACCTGCGGCGCCATGCCGCCGTACGCGACCACCCGCTCGAGCAGGGTCGCGCCCCCGAGCCGATGCAGCGGGGGGTCTTCGAGTTTGCGGACCTTCGGACCCTCAGCCGAGCTGAGCACGAGTTCGACTGGCTCAGGTCCGGCCACTGCCCTGAGCATGCGAGCGTATTCGTAGGCGAGCACACTGCCGGAGCAGTGACCCACGATCACGAAAGGAACCTCGAGCAGCGGCTCGAGATCCGGCGCGAGGGCTTCGAGCAGCACATGGCCATTCGTGGCCAAGGGCTCGGTAACGCGGTTCTCCCGACCAGGCGCGCGCACCGCGTAGAGATCGACCTCGGGCGGAAGGTGACTGATCCACGTCCGGAACACTGCGGCGCCGGCACCGACGTGCGGGAAACAGATCAGCCGCAGGCGCGGTCGCGGTTCGGACCTGAGCCGGGCCACGGCCCGGCTCAGCGCGGCGCCATGACGTTCGGCGCTCGTAGCAATCGGGGCGGAGCTCATGTGTCGAGCACCTTCCTCATCGTCTCGGCGAGGCGCGAGTCTCGGAGCACGGGCAGCGGGCACTCGAGTCCGTAGTCGAGGTGATGGGCCTCGAGCGGCTGCCCCGCGCAAGTCCACGACCGCTCGGCGGCGTGCGGTTCGCGCGAACCTGTGACCAGGAGTCCCGGCCCGTCGTAAGGCGGATACGTGTAGCCGAACGCGGCTGGGGCGATTGTTGATCTGAGCCGCTGCAGCCGGGGCAGATCCTCGGGAAGTACGGTGTCGTCGAGCCACCCGGCCGCGCGCATCCTCGCGTGGACCTCGGCCGGGCTCTCGTCCCCGGTGAGCGCGAAGCGTCCAGCCACCAATCCCAGCTGCACATCTGGCGACTCGATCTGCGAGATGCCGTGTGCTTCGGGCGGGGCGATGAGCACCAGCAGTGCCACCTCGGCTCGGAGTTCGCGCAACCGCCGGGCAAGTTCGTAGGCGACGGGAGCGCCGAGGTCGAAGCCGACCAGCCGATATGGGCCGCGCGGTCGCCGAGCGCGAAGCTCGGGCAGGAGCCGGTCAGCGAGCTCGGCCACCGTGGCCGAACCGGCGCGAAGCCTGAGGTCGTGGATTGAGCCGCCAGGTGTCCAATCAGCGACGGCATCGTACTCGGCCTCCATATAACGGTCCGAATGCACGAAGAAGAGGAGATCCCGCGACGGCGAGGCGCTCGCATAGCCGGCTGTCGTTCGCTGCACGGTGGGACCTTCGCTGAGGACGTCCTCGGCGGCGCTGGCGGACGCAAGTAGTCGGGCGGCGAGTCTCGCGCATTCGGACGGGTCCCGGGGCAGGACCAGATGTTCGGCCACCCTCGCCGGGGTCAGCAGCCCAAAGGCGGCGGAGCTTCGCAGCGGCAGGCCTCGATCCTGCGCCGCGGCGACGATCTCGATCAGTGAGACTGAGTCGCCGCCTGCGTCGTAGAAGTCGATATACGGGTCCGTGATCGGATACCCGAGCTGCGAGCTCCACAGCTCGCGCACCAAGTCCTCGACGACGCGGCACGTCAGCGCGGAGGGCGGAGTGACCCGGTCGATGTCCGGGTTCGATGTGTGCACGGCTTGCTCCATCCCCATCCCTGGTCCGCAGCCTGGCTGCCAGCTTCCTGGTTCGCCGGGCACGCTGCCAGGCAGTGGACAGGCAAGTTCTGCAGCCCGAATTGCCGGTGGGCTGCCTGGAGATCGCCCCGGCGCCACGCCAATAATTTTGTCCGCATCAGCAGACGAATCCGCTGCCGACAACAGGAAGGCCAGCCATCGTGACCTCCACCGCGCCGGAGACGAGCAGCGCGTGCGCCACGGATGCCGTGGAGATCGAGCTCGATCCGGTGGAACGGGCCGAGTTGCTCGCCCTGGTGTCCCGGATCGCTCCGGGCTCGGTGGACGACCCGCGCTGGCAGGAGCAGTGCCGCGCGGCCGGTGCGCTTCCGCAGCGCATCGGCGCCCTGGTCCGCGCCTTCCGTCACGATCCCGGGCCAGAGGGCACCGCGTTCCTGGCCAAGCTGCCGCTCGGTGCGCCCGCGCTCCCGCCGACGCCGCGTGAGCCGGACTCGGCCGAGCCGCACTCGACCACGCCTGCCGTGCTGTCCCTGCTGCTCGGCAACGAGCTCGGTACGGTCGTGGCCTACCGCGATGAGAAGCGCGGGTCCCTGGTACAGAACGTCGTGCCGGTCCACTCACTGGCCGGCTCGCAGAGCAACGGCGGATCGGTCGAGCTGGAACTGCACACCGAGAACGCCTTCCACCCGCACCGGCCGGACTACGTGGGGCTTCTGTGCCTGCGTTCCGCCCACGAGGACCGGATCGGCACCCGAGTCGCCTCGATCCGACGCGCGTTGCCGCTGCTCAGCTCAACGGCTCGCGGACTCTTGCAGGAAGCCCGTTTCGTCACTGAAGCCCCACCGTCCTTCCGGGCCGTCGGCCGCTCTGAGCCGCGGCCGGTGTTGACCGGGGCGCCGGAGGATCCTGATGTCTGTGTGGACTTCAATGCCACAAGGGCTCTGGACAGACAGGCGGGGCTGGCGCTAGACCACCTGCGTGAGGCGTTGCTCGCCGTCTGCCGCGACCTCGTGCTGGACCCCGGTGACATGGTATTCGTAGACAATCGGATCGCCGTGCACGGCCGTGCGCCGTTCACCCCGCGGTACGACGGCTCCGACCGGTGGCTGCACCGCGTCTTCGTGCACCTCGATCACCGTCGCAGTCGGCCGCACCGGTCGGACAACGGCGTCGTCCTCGGCTGAGATGAGGGATATGCCTCGGGATTCGGCTCGCGCCGACCACGGTGGATCGCTGGTGCCGGGTTGACGAAAACGACGCAGGACCGTGATACGAAGCGCAGCGAATCGCTGTGGCGCAACCGTGACTTCCTTGCGGTGTGGAGCGGCCAGATCGTCTCGACCCTCGGCACCTCGGGCAGTGCCACGGCCGTTCCGCTCTTCGTCCTGGCCGCCACCAGCTCGGCCGCGGACGCCGGGTTGGTCACCGCTGTCACGGCGCTGCCCGCGCTCATCATCCAGCTGCCCGCCGGCACCCTGGCGGACCGGTGGAACCGATTGCGCGTGCTCGCCGTGTCCGAACTGCTCACTGGACTCGCGTTGTTGCTCGTCCCGATCGCCGTGTGGCTGGGACATCCCAGCCTGCTGGTACTCGGCGGGGCGATCGTCGTCCAGCGTTGCTGCGGCGTCTTCTTCGGCAGTGCGGAACGTGCGGTGCTGCCCGCCCTGGTACCGCAAGGCAAACTCGGCGACGCGATCGCTCAGAACGAGGCCAAGTCGCGCGCCGCCAATCTGATCGGGCCGCCGATCGGCGGCCTGTTGTTCGGTTACGGCCGCGGCCTGCCGTTTCTGGTGGACGCGGTCTCTTCGCTCCTGGCGGCAGGCGGCCTGCGCCTGGTGCGCGCAGACCTGCGCCCGGCTCGCACGAGCGCGCCGACCGGGCTGTGGCGCGAGACCGGCCGAGGCCTGGCCTGGATTGTGCGCCAGCCCTTGATCCGCACCGCGATACTGCTGATCGCGGTGAGCAATATGGTCTTCCAGGCCCTGACGCTGATTCTGATCGTGCTCGTCCGAAGACACGGTGCCACTTCGGCGGAGGTCGGTTTGATGTTCGGCCTCTACAGCGCCGGCGGGATGATCGGCGCGATTGCCGCGCCGCGTCTGTACCGCCGGCTGAGCCCGAAGTCCGTGATCGTGGTCACGAACTGGATCTGGGCCGCCCAGCTGCCACTGTTCCTGCTCACCGGCAACCCTCTGATACTCGGCCTGATCGGCGCCGGTTGTTCGTTTCTCGGCCCGATCTGGAACGTCGTGGCGGAGGGATACTTCATCACGCAGGTGCCCGACGAGTTGCGCGGCCGGGTCTCCGGTGCCGCGATGGCGGTGAGCAGCGGGGTGATCCCGCTGGCCGCCGCGGCCAGCGGCTACCTACTCGCGGCAGCCGGGCCGTCGCGGAGCATCGTCGTGATCACCGTGGTCATGCTCGCCACGGCGGTCGTCGGCACAGTCAGCCCGGCGATCCGCTCCGCACAGCACAATCCGGCAGGTCAGAACGGACCAGCGTGAGGGCGGTGGCCACCCGCCGCGTCGAGGACTGGAGGTGAACGGCGATGGATACGACCGTACCGGCCGCGACGCGACCCGGCTACGTGGACGCGGCGATCGCGATCGGTCGTGGACGAGGGCTCGCCGCGGGTCTAGAAGCCGCGCTCGAAGGCCTGGACCCCGTGACTGTCGCCCCGAGCTGCTACGTAGCGCTGACTGAAACCGCGGTCCCAGCGCCGAACGGACCGTTCACGCTGATTCCCCACCGACTCGCTGAGCACGAGGGTATCCGCTTCGTCCGCCTTCACGGACAATGCCCTCAGACACACGCCGGGCTCCCCCCGGAACGCGCGGTGACGCTGGCGGCCGTGCGACTCGGCGTGCTGTACGCGATGCTTGACGCCGCCATCGTATTCCTGTCGGACCGGACCGCAGGAGGCGTGTCGCTCATCGACAAGCAGCTGGTGATGGGGACGATAGCGGACACCGTCGCCGAGGCCGGGCTGCTCCGCGAAGCCCTCACGCTGGCGTTCACCGATCCGGCCGCGATCGTTGGTCCGTGCAATGAGCAGCTGTCGGCGCTCGGCTGGCAGGTCGCGGCGCTGTTCGGCGCGAGCGGGTATCTTGAGGACCATCCGGTACGCGCGTTATATGTCTCCGAGCTCGTCGCCGGCGCGTGGTCTGAAGTCTCCGCGCCATGCTGACCCTCGACGGCCGTCTCAACGAACTGCGCCGCTCCGCCGCCGAGCTCGCACCAGAACTGCGTGCGCAAGCTCTGGCCCTCGACGCCGATCCGGCGCAGATCTCGCACCTACTAGACCTGCCCGCGTACGATCTGCTGCGCAAGACATTGACGCCTCGACACCTTCGCAGTGGGACACCCCGCTCCGGGCTCCTCGACTTCGACCACTCCTGTCTCGCCGTGGTCGTCTCTCTCCTCGAACTCGCGCGCGGCGACGCCGGCCTCGTTCTGGCGTGCCCGGGGCCCGCCCTCGCCGGAATGGTCATCGACCAGCTCGCGGACGAGGCCCAACAGGTGCGTTTCTACGATGCCATGGCGGACGGCCGCACCTGGTCGTTCTTCGCCATGACCGAACCCGCGCACGGCAACGACGCGACCGGGATGCAGACCGCCCTCGTCAAGGATCCCAACTTCGGCTACCGCCTGAACGGCGTCAAACGTTATATCGGAAATGGCGCCCGCGCCCGGTTCGGCGTCGTCTTCGCCCGAACCGGTCCAGGTCCACTCGCCATCCGCGCCGCGCTCATCGAGCTTGACAACAAGGGAACGACGCAGGGCACCCGCGGAACTGGTGGGTTCTCAGCCCGACCGTTGGACATGGTCGGGCTACGCGGGGCGCGCGTGGCCGAACTCGTCTTCGACGGGCTACCGGTATCCGAGGAAGCACTGCTGGGCCGTCACTTGTCCGGCTCCCGCCGCGGGATATGGGGCGCAATGCGGACGTTCAACCGGATGCGTTCCGTGGTCGCCGCCCTCGCGGTCGGCACAGGCCTTGCCATCCACGAACTCGTGGTCGGTGAGCGGCCCGCGGCCCCCGGCGCGGTCGAGGTCGCTATGCGCCTTGAGTCCTGTAGACAACTCGTGTACGCGGCCGCAGCCACGGCAGACCGCGATCCTGACAACGCACAGGCCTCGTCGGCGGCCAAGATGCTCGCGCAGTCCGTTGCCGTACGCACCTCGCGCTGGGCGGCCTCGGCCCTTGGCCCAGCGGCAGCCCTCGAATACCCGCTGCTGGAGAAATGGATGCGCGACGTCAGAGCGTTCGAGTTCATGGAAGGCACCACGAATATTCAACGCGCGCATGTCGCCAGGGCCTACCTACGCAAGGACCGGGAGCGGTAGCGCAACGCGCGGCAAGCGCCGACGAGCACACACCCTGTAGTACTCCTGAAACTCGACCACCGGGTCTGACCTGACGGTTCATGCCACAACGTGGTACTCGTTCATCAGTCCGCCAAGGACTTGTTTGCGGCAGATTCGGTCTGCTGGGGCCGGGAAGGCGATCACATTCGAGTCGTCGCCTGGCGCCCGCAGTTCCATCCCGTCGCCTTGGTGCCTGGGTCCGCGGTTGTAGTGATTGAACCGTACCGGGATGGTGCCATGCTCTTCCGTTTGACAGCCAGGTCAGAGCATCCTTGACCGGGCCGTCAAAGCCGTTGCCGTGGTCTGAACACGGGGCGCTTCATCGACGAGATCATGCCCAAGACCCTTGCCGCGTCGACCGGTGCCTATATCACGCAAATGTCGTCATCACAGCCGGGGACAGCCACCAGCCCGGCAACGGGAATTGTCGCGCTGAACCGCGCGACGTGGTAGCCGATCGGGGAGCCCAGGCACAGGGCGGCGACCAGGACCACGTCGCGGTCCTCGGGCACGCGGCGCAGCAGTTCGGCGGCGTAGCCGGCGGCGTCCAGGGCGGCCGGGAACGGGTCCTCCAGCAGCGGAAGCACCGCGACTCCGAGGTCGTCGCCCAGGTGGTGGATGCGCTCGGGGAAACCGACCCGCGGGTACTCGATCGTGACGGCTATCGGCGTGGCCATGGCGTCAGTGTGCCGCGCGAAACCGCCGAGACCAAGAACTGCCGGGCCGTGCTGGTGCTTGCCCGGGCCCGGTGCGGCGGTTACAGTGCCCGTGTCAGGGTAAACCTGACATCAAGTATCTGACAGCGAGTCCGATGGAAGAACCGATGAAGTTGGACGGCCAGGTCCACTGCTCGTTCTGCGGCAAGGCCGCCGCCGAGGTCCGGAAGGTCATCTCGGGTCCCGGGATCTACATCTGCGACGAGTGCGTGGCGCTGTGCACGCAGATCCTCGGCCAGGACGACGGCGTCTCCCGGCCGGTGCTGCCGGACTGGACCCGGGTGCCGACCGAGGAGCTGCTGACCCGCCTGCCGCGCATAGCCCGGGTCCAGGACCAGGTCGACGAGGGGCTGCGGGGGCTGGTCGACGAGCTGCGCGGCCGCGAGGTGTCGTGGGCGGTGATCGGCGGCGCGCTGGGGCTGTCGCGGCAGTCGGTGTGGGAGCGGTTCGCCGCGCGCGCCGGCCGGGAGAACGGGGAGGCCCGGTGACCGCCGAAGGACTGAGCACGAGCGCCCCGGAAGCGCCCGCCACCAGGCGCCCCGCGCTGTGGCGGCATCGCGACTTCCGTCTGGTGTGGACCGGCCAGACCCTGTCCGAGCTGGGCACCGGGGTGTCGCAGCTGGCGTATCCGCTGCTGGTGCTGGCGATGACCGGCTCCCCGGTCTACGCCGGTGCCGTGTCCGCCGCGCGCGCCCTGCCCTACGTGTTCTTCGGCCTGGTCGCCGGAGCGCTAGTGGACCGCTGGAACCGCAAGCGGGTGATGATCCTGTGCGACACGCTGCGGGCCGTGAACATGGCGGCGATCCCGATCGCGGCGGGTCTGGGCGTGCTGACGGTCGGCCAGGTCATCGTGGCGGCCTTCGTCGGCGGCAGTCTGTACGTGTTCTTCAGCGCCGCCGAGGAGGCGCGCCTGCCGAACATCGGGTCGGGTAGCCCGAGGGAGTTTCGCCCTCGGGCTCCCACAGATCCGTACGTAAACCTCTCGGTTTATACGGTTCTTGTCGCTCTGGTCCTCGCGCCAGTGGGGACGGCCCAGGTCCAGTGAGCGAAGGCGTTCGGGCTCATCCGGTAGCCGTAGGCCATGCGACGCACGGCTTCCTTCATCCCGATCCGATACTTCTTCCGAATCCACCGCAACAGGTAGGTGTTGATGCGGTGGAGCAGTCGGGACAGGGCCGAGTGGTAGAAGCGCCCGTAGTAGGCCAGCCATCCCCGGATCACCGGATTGATCATCCGGGCCAGGTCGGCGGTCCGTTCATTGGTGCGCTTGTGCAACCGCCAGGATCTGACGGTCATACTCAGCCGCTTCAGGGCGTCCTTGCTGATCGCGGGCAGGAACGAGACGAAACCTTCCCGTCCTTGCTCCTGGCTCCCCTGGGCCGGAACGTGAACCCCAGAAACGTGAACTCGGTGACGGGAAACTCCTGCCGCCGGTTGGCGTCCTTGCAGTACACGATCCTGGTCTTTTCCGGATGCAACTCCAGACCGACCTCGGCCATCCTGGCGCGCAACGCGGCCAGGACCGCCCTTGCCTCGGCCAACGTGCGGCAGTGAATCACTCCGTCGTCGGCATAGCGCTCGAACGGACAGCCCGGGAACTCCCGAGACATCCACATGTCGAACGCGTAGTGCAAGAACAGATTCGCCAAGACAGGCGACACCGCCGAACCCTGCGGCGTGCCCTCTGCCCGTTCAGATGTGGACCCATCGGGCAGTCGCAGCCCAGCGGCCAGCCACCGCTTGACATACAGCACCACCCAACCGGAGTCGGTGCGCGCCTCGACCGCCACCACGACCTTGTCCCACGGCACCGTGTCGAAGAACCTCCGGATGTCGAACTCGACCACCCAGTCGTACTTCCAACACCGCTGCCGACAGGATGCGACCGCATCCAGCGCCGACTTGCCGGGCCGATACCCAAAGGAGCCCGGATGGAACACAGGCTCCACCCGTTCACTCAGGTGCGCGGCCACCACCGTTTGCGCGACCCGATCACCGACAGTGGGCACACCGAGAATTCTGGTGCCTCCCGCCTGCTTGGGGATCGCCACCGCCTTGACGTCCGGCGGGAAGTACGTGCCCGAGGACATCCGGTTCCAGACCTTATACAGATTGTTCTTCAGGTCCTTCTCGAACGCTTCGATCGACACCCCGTCCACGCCGGACGTGCCCTTGTTCCCTCTCACCTTCACCCAGGCGTCCCACACCTCCTGCTTGGAGATGTCGAACGGCTTGGCCGAGGCTTTCAACTCGTCCATCCCGCTCCTCCCGGGCTGTTAGGCCCGGTTGACGACACGAAACCAGTCACAAGCGACCCGGCCCCTTGGCTCCAGCCCCGTTACAGGGCCTTCATCGCTACTACGAGTCGGTCCGCCGGCGCACCGCGCGACGGTACTCTCACGCCATCTGCGGCCATCCATCCGGACCACGGCGCGGCCCGGGCTCACGCCGCCTCTACGCCGGACACCACCTGGCCAGTCACGCCGCACCCGCCAGACTCATCCTGGAATGCAGAACATCACCCCGGTTCCGATGCCATCTCTTTGTTTCGACGCTTCACACAGCGGTCGTCTTCCCGAGCCCTACCTGACGCATGACCTGCGCCTTTTCCTCATCGCTCACCACGACGGTCTTCAGCCAACGCAGCATGAGGCGGTTTGAAGCCTCCCCGGCGAGAGCGGCTCCGAAGGGCCAAGAACCTTCATCTCTCGTGCAGCACCACATCAGAATCCGGTCTCCTACAACTCCGACTCCCTCCGTGTTCGTGGCACACGCTCTGGCAAGATTTTCGTGACGTGCCATGTGGTTGTCGTCACATCAGTAGGACCCGTTTTCAGAGAAGCGGGAGCCCGGCTCGTCCATACATCTGCCGTTTGACCAGATTGATCTTGGTGACGGTGCCCTCCACGACGCCGGAGCTCCATGGCGAGGTGACCGCGCCAAGCACCGCGTCCCAGTCCTTGTCCAGACCCATGGCAAAGGACTTCAGCGCTGGCAGAGTATCCGCCCGGGCTGCGTTCACCCACTTGAGCAGGCGTCCGTTGCTCGGCCGGTTTGTGAGCAGGTCGGCGAAGGCAGCGACATGTTCGCGGAGACGGGCCAGGTCAGGGCAGTCGTCCAACGTTGTTTCAGACCGCTGCGCTAGTTCTCTGTTAACGCCGCATCGGGCCGCATGAGCCAGCCGACGAGCGTCCTGGTCTTCGGCGGGGTGACGGCTTTCGGTGGCAACTCCCCGCGCACCATCAGGGTCCGCAGATACCGGGACAAGGTGCGGAAGCCGCAAGCCAGTCCGCGCTCGGTCAGTTCGGCGTGCAGCGCGGTGGCCGAGTGGCAGCCCTGGCTCCAGCGCTCCAGCAGGTAGTCCCGCCACGGGTCCAGGATGCTGGGTCGGGCCCCGGCGATGTGCCCAAGCAGGTCCTCAACGCGTTGTGCCCGAGCGAACGTACGGGCGGTCTTGTAGTTCAGGTGCAGCTCGCGGGCGATCTCCGCGATCGCCCAGCCCTGATCGGCCAGATCATGCAGGTCGCGGAACCGCTTGCGGGTCCGGGCCTCCAGCACACCTTGGGCCGACAGGGTCTGGGCGGGTAGCGTCTCGATGGCTGCCGTGTCCGGCGGCGGCCCCGGCCCGACCCGCTGTCCCAGACACCGACGATGAGCTGCGACGTCCTTCTCCACATGCTGACCCAGGTTGTGCCACAGGTCCCAGCGGTCGGCAACCTGCGCTGCCTGCGGCGCGGCGCGGGCCGCTGCCTCGGCATAGGCAGTGGCCCGATCCCGGCAGATGGCCTTGATCTCGGGCCGGACACGCAGCCACGCGGCGAACGGCTCGGCTTCCCGCCCTGGGAGAAGTTCCAGCGGCCGGTGACTTTCAGCGTCCACGACCACTGTGCCGTAGCGATGCCCGCGGCGGAATGCGAAATCGTCAACGCCGACGATGGTCACGGTCGAGACCGCCGGGTCTGGCATCGCCATCACCACTGCCAGCAGTGTCACCCGGCTGACCACCGCGTGCAGCGCCGTCAGTAGCCGGGCCCCGGCCCGGCCGGCTAACGCCACGCCGACGGCCTGAAGCACTCCGAGCAGCAGCGGCGTGTAGCGCCCATAGCGGATGGTCAGGCCTTCGACCTGCTCCACGAAGGTCCGCCTTGGACATCCGGCCTGGTCACAGAAGAGCCGCCGCACCGTCAAGTCCACCACGACCGGACGCCCGCCGACAGCGGTGTCAGCGACGTGCCGCTCATACCGGCTATGAACCCGCGCCGACAACACGCCACAGCCAGGACACGCAACCTGGACACCCTCACGCGTACGGGCGCAGATTCGAACCGTCCCGCTCTCAACCCGATGTGCTCCACCAGCACCTTCTCCTGGTGCGGAAACACGACCTCGAGCACTGCGTTACACAGTGGAGACGATGGCACTCCAGTGACGATGTGTCACCCCGTCACGAAAATCTTGCCAGAGCCGGGTATTCGGCAGCCGCAGGTCGGGTGCCGCCGGTTCTGAGCGCACCCCAAACGCTTGTCGATCTCGGCGAGTCCTGATCCGCGCCGATTCATCGGCACTGGTCACGGCCAGGCTGCTCGTCGAGAGTATCGGCCGAGTAGTTCGCGGATAGCTGGGTGTTCCACCATGAAGCTTACGGCCCTTCCGCAGTTGAACCCGGCTGGCAGTCCGGTCGGAGAGCTGGCGACCATCAAAGCTGACAAGGTGAAGTGTGCAAACTCAGCCAGGACCACCGATATCCGAATCGAATCCGATGAGAGCGAGTGGGGGTATGGCGGCAAAGTCCTCCCCGCCCTGGGCAGCTGTTATGCCGGTAGCCCTAGTCGACTCCTTCTATCCGGTCCGCAGCGACGGTGTCGACCAAAGCCGGAACGGGCTGTCCGCATCTTTGTCGGCACCGCCGGGAAAGTACCAGCGCCGGAGGCGAGCCTCGACGGTTGCGCCCAAATCATCCTGTCCATAAAGAAGGATCCCTCCTTCCGCTGCACCACTGACGTTCAAGACCTGTTGCGCTGGCTCACCGTCAGGGTATTGCGTCAGGACGATCTTTCTCAAATCTTCAAGTTCCCTGCGCACCTATCGCTTCCGTTGGCGCAGGTAGCGCGCTCACGCGTTGCTATGTGGGCGTACATCTTTCGCGTACTGGAACATCAGATGCAGTGACGGGCAGTTAAGGAAGCTTGGCGAAAACGTGGGGGTGCCGGGTGAGCGTGCATTCGACAATGCCATATCCATTGATGCCATTGCAGAAGGACGTAGATAATACCATCTACAGCCAACACAACGATCGTATCGTGGCAATGCGAAGGGTTCGGGGCTGGACGCAAGAAGAACTGGCTGAGCGGGCAGGGCTGAGCGTCCGGACCATACGCAATGTCGAGCTCGGTAAAGTATCGCAGCCGAGAGCGTCCACGCTTGCACTCCTCGCGGGCGCTCTGGAAGCCGGCGGAACGGTGGGCTGGGATGCCGCGTCAGTTGCCGGCCGGCGCCTGTGGTCGGGTCCCCTTCCGTCGCATACAACGACTATCGGCGATCAAATGGAGCTGGAGCGCATTACCCGGATCGTTCAGCTCAACAGGTGCACTACGTTCCTCGGACCGGGTGGCGTAGGGAAAACGCGCTGTGCCATAGATGTCGCTGCCAGGCTGGCTCCGTCGTTCCGGGACGGTGTCGGAATCGTGGAGTTCGGCGATCTTCACCGCGAAGCGGACGGTGTGACGGCTGAGGTGATGCGCCGGATCGTGGACGAGATGAATCGCCACCGGACTGAGAGCCCGGACCGGGGTCACAACGCCTTGGACGGCGACCTCAACATGCTCCTGGTACTCGACAACACCGAGCATCTCCCGTCCGCGACGATCGCAGCCATACGCGAGGTGCTGAGCAGCACTTGGAAGGTGCATATCCTGGCTACCTCGCGTCGGCGGCTGAGTCAGCGGCTCGGTACGAACATCGATATCAAGCCACTGCGATGCACACCCCTCCCTGGCGAGACGCTGTCGGAGACGCCGGCGGTGCAGTTAATTCTGCGGAACATCAGTTCTGAAAGGCACGCCGACAGCGATCTCGGGCGGCACCTGTCGGCGGTGGCTGAGCTCTGCCGCAGGGTGGGCGCTATACCCCGGTATCTCGAGTTTATAGCCGAGCGCATAAGTGCTCTGCCTGTCCGGAGTCTGCTGTCGGACGAGAAGAGCCTGTGGCTGCTCCGGTCAGACGATCATGCGTTGCTGTCGCATCAGCGGTCGATCGCCGACAGCATCCTGTGGTCCCTCAGCCTGCTGACCGAGGAACACTGCCGACTCGTCAGGGCACTGGCCGAACACGCGGCGCAGACGTTCGATCTTTCGGACCTTGAATCCACCGCTGTGGACGTAGAAGGGCGCCTTGTGCTGCTCTCCGATCTCCTCGAAGACGGGCT
Source organism: Catenulispora sp. GP43 (assembly GCF_041260665.1). Taxonomy (NCBI): domain Bacteria; kingdom Bacillati; phylum Actinomycetota; class Actinomycetes; order Catenulisporales; family Catenulisporaceae; genus Catenulispora; species Catenulispora sp. GP43. The sequence continues at coordinate 111,519 of NZ_JBGCCT010000037.1, forward strand.
CGCCCTGGGCGATACGAGCGGACGCTCTCAGTTCCGGCTCGCGCCGTTCGTGGCTGAAGTGGTCCGTGAGCGTGTCCATCCGCAATGAGACGGGGCAGCCGGTATGGATCTCTTTCTTGAGGATCTCCAAGTCTATGTGGTCAACCTGCGCCGCCGGAGCGACCGGAGGAAACATATGAAGGAGATTCTTCCAATGTCGTTGGCTGTCGAGTTCACGTCTGAGTGGGAGCGTGAGTTCGACGGCGCGCAGATGGAAGCGAAGGATCTTCGAGCGTTGGGGATCGGGTTGTTTCCCTGGCGGATCGATTCTGAAAACTTCTGGTGGGCTCGGGATCTGAAGTTCGGTGAGATCGGCTGCACGCTCAGCCACCTGGCCTGTTGGCGCCGTGCCCTGGAGTCGGGGCGGCAGCTGTTTCTCGTGCTGGAAGACGATGTGTCGCTGAGTCCTGACTTTTGCAACAGGGTGCTTGCGGGGATCAACCGTGCCCGTCGTCGGCGGGTCGAGATAGGTCTGGTCTACCTCGGACGCGTGCCGCTGGAACCGGATCTGGGACCGGCTCCGGACGTCCCTGAGCTCGTAATTCCCGGATACAGCCACTGTACGTACGGATACGTCATGAGCCGTGACGCGGCGGCGAAACTGCTGGCCGTCGGACTGGAGCGAGACGTCATCCCGATTGATGAATTTCTGCCGGCTATGTATCTCGACCATCCAAGGGCTGATGTCAGAGCGCGCTATCAAAAGTGTATCAACGCTCTCGCCTTCAGTCCCGACCTGGTCATTCAGCTTCCGAAGGAAGAGGCTGGCAGCGACACGGAAGAATCAAGCTTCGCGAAGCTCGACTAACAGGCTGGGCTCCGTTCAAGTACGGATTTCACACAGTTGTACAACGAGCGGTCTCGACGTCTGTTCAAATGAACATTTTTGACCATTTGTGACGGCATTAGAAGCTTGACGCGATTCGTCACCATTAAGGAGAGGACAAATGTCTTCAACGGAAACGAAGGTTGTCAGTACGGTCGCAGTTGATATCGAACGGCATGTTTCCCGGGCCACTTCGAGCTCCAACCTGTTGAGCGAGGCCAGGCAGGAGTTCATTCTCAAGGGGCGCGCAAAGCTGTCGGAGCTGTTCCCACGGAGCGTCAAGGAGCTCATGGCCGAAGAGGTTCTTCGGGTGGTCGGCCTGTCTTCGGTGCGGCGGGATATCAGCTTCAAGGAAACCGACTACAGCCCTCGGCGCATGCGAAACGTCGACTACAGCGAAATCGCCAAGATCTCGGAAATCATCCCTACGATCTACGGTCTGTCCGCCATAATCGACCTGCTCTCGGTAGTTGCCGGCGAGCAGGTCTTCCCCTGCCCGTACGAGCCGGAGCGATACGTGATCACCTCGCTGGACCAGGAGGGGGACACGCACGGCTGGCACTGGGACGACTACAGCTTCGCGCTTGTCTGGGTGGCCGAGTGCCCGCCGGTCGCCGACGGCGGGTTCGTGCAGTGCGTCCCAGGGACTGTCTGGAACAAGGCAGATCCCCAGATCAACCGGGTTCTCGCGGAGAATCCGATCTACTCGCTGGCGGTCGGCCAGGGCGATATTTACCTCATGAAGACCGACACTTCTCTGCACCGCGTGTATCCGATAACTGGTGGACGGCGTTCCATCATCAATATGGGCTACGCCGCACAGGCTGACTTCGAGAAGAATATCAGTCACGAGACCATGGACGGTCTCTGGCAGATGTCATAGTCCGCTGCTTCCGCCAGCGTAACCAACGAGGAAGAGGCGATGACGTCCTTCAAGCACGAAGACTTCGTACGGTTCTCCGTCGAGTACACGGGTTTGGATACCACCTCGTCGAGGCTGACATGGGCCCAGCGGGAGACCTGGGACTGGCTGCTGCAGATCGAGGACACTCCCGTCGACGACCCGCAAAACATCGACATGTACTATGTCATCGACTTGAAGGACGGATACCTGCGCGATGTGTGTATCCGAGCTGTCCTGTCGATGATCGGTCGGCATCATTCGCTGCGTACTAGATTTGAAGCTCTCCCCAGCGGTGATGTCATTCAGCGGGTCTGCGGGGACGGTCACCTCGTGGGCGGCACCCTTGAGTGTACAGAAAGCTCCAGACAGGCGGCCGTTTCAGCGGCTGTCGGCTTTCTCACTGAGGAGGCAATCGGCATCCACGGTGAGCAACCGCTCAAAGTCGGTCTTATCTGTGTAGATGGCTACGCGCGGAACATGGTCGTAGTGCAGTCGAGAATCACGGTGGACGGTGGGGGTGCCGACGCCTTCAAGGAAGAGCTCGAACACGTGTTGTCCGTCGGCTCGGCAGAGCTGGACGCTCCTTACCAGCCGACTATTCAAAGGCAGTTTGAAGAGTCGGAAGCTGGAAGAAGGATGAACGCGCGGTCCCTCCATTACCTGGAGAGACTTCTCTCGGATATCCCGAATCAGCAGGTATCCGCTTTTCACGCAGCATATGGAACGACAGCTCTACAAACCCTGGTTCTGGAATCGCCAGCGCTCTCCTGCGCGGTGACGGTCCTTTCACATGACCTCGGAGTCTCGGAGTCTTCAATCATATTGGCGGCTTATGTGGGTGCGCTTCGCGCCAAGTTTGACATGAGTGAGGTCTTCATGAAGATCCACGTTTTCAATCGATATACACGCGAACAGGTTTCCTCGGTCAGTCGACTCAAGCAGTGCGCGATCTTCCGGTCGGGTGCCGGACAGGGCGATTTCGTTCGCGACGCCAATCAGGCCTACGGGCGCGCTCTGATCGCCTATAAGAATGGTCGCTACGACCCGCAGATGCTGGCTGAGATTATCTGCGAAAAGGGGCTGGAGGACCGTGCCTCCTACGTGGACTCCTGGCATTTCAACGATCGGCGAAGTCCGCGGCAGCGTGATGGTGAGGCTGAGGGCCGTGCACCCACGCGGCCCGAACTTGCGAGTCTGCGCGGTAAGCGTCATTCTCCACGTGTCGTCGGCAACGGCGAGGTCTCCGTGTCACCGGGGATGGATCTGAACGTTGAAGCCGGGGGGGGCCGTTTGTGGCTAAGTCTCGCGTGCAACTTCCTCCGAGCCGACGAGATCAGCGAGTTGCTGGTGCGGATAGAGGACGTCGTGCTGGGCGCAGCGGTCGAAAGACTCGCTCTTCGTGAGCATGGAACCCGGTCGTGACGGTCGGGCAGTCGGGGGGCGACAGAGCGGTCGCGAGCGGTTTGGGGGCGGTGGTCATGTGGGGGCTCGCCCCCGTCTTTACTCGCTCGGCGGTCACCGAGATCGGTCCGCTGACCTTACTCGTACTCCGTGCGCTCATCGCCGGCCTCGTGTGTCTGCCGCTCTGTGTCAGGACTTTGAAGAATATTGCGAGAACCCACCTGGCCCGCCTCGTCATCGCTGGGCTGCTTGGGATGGTGGGCTACACCTTGCCAGTGGCGTTCGGTCTGCGATCGGTTCCCTCGTCCATCGCGGCGCTGATCCTGGCCACCGAACCGATATGGATCATGTGTTTGGGGCGGGTTTTCGCGAAGGAGCATGTGGCCTTCTGGGCTTGGATCGCGTCCGCCCTCGCCATGTGCGGGGTTGCTGCCGTCATCGGACCGTCGCTGGGAGTGGAAGCCGGCGGTCGGATGCTGGTCGGTCTCGGGCTCGTCACGGTCGGAACTATTCTCTTCGGCGCCTATACGATCGTGCTGCGTCCGCTCAGCCAGGTGTACGGCTCCACGGCTGCCACGACCGCTTCTACTCTGATCGGCGCGTTACCTTACCTGGTGTTCGCCGGGTTAGCCGCGCCACACCGGATGGCGGGCGTCACGGCGGGCGTGTGGGGCGACATCGCCTTCCTGGCCGTCGGCAGCTCGGTGGCCGGGATGCTCCTGTGGAATCGTTCGGTCACGCGGATGGGAAGCACCAAGGCAGGTCTTCTTCTCTTCCTTGAGCCCTTGATAGGTGTCGCCGGCGGAATCGTCCTACTTGGCGAGCACTTTTCGCTCGAGAGCGCTGTCGGGGGCCTTCTCGTCGTGGTGGGGGTTGTTATGGCCTGGTTGGCGCAACGGCGAAGGACCGAGGCCGACGTTCGCCCCGGGTCGTCGACGTCGGCCGCTGTTCCGGATTGGTGCCCGTCAGATCAGCTGTCAGAAGGAGTTCTCCCTTGATGGACCTTGCTGGTAAGAGCGCCATCGTCACCGGTGCTGCTTCTGGCATCGGACGTGCCAGTGCCGAGCTCCTGGCCGAGCTCGGCGCCTCGGTGGTCGTCGCCGACGTGGACGAGGAACGTGGCAAGCTGGTCGCGGAGGGAGTCGGGGGCATCTTTGTACACTGCGACGTCGCACGCCGCGCCGACTGTGAGTCTGTCGTGGAGGCAGCTGTGTCCCTGTACGGCGGCGTCGACGTGTTGTTCAACAACGCTGGCGTCATCCGTCGTTCGACGGTTTGCGAGGTGAGCGACGAGGACTGGGACATGGTGATGGCGGTCAACGTCCGCTCGGTCATGGTGCTCAGCGGACTGGTTATCCCGCACATGGCGGCGCGCGGCGGCGGCTCGATCATCAACACCGGTTCCGGGTGGGGTATTCGGGGCGGAGGTCGTGCGGTTTCGTACTGCGCCTCCAAGGGCGCGGTTGTCAACATGACTCGCGCGATGGCGATCGACCACGGCGGGGACAATATCCGCGTCAACTGTGTCTGTCCTGGCGACACCGCGACCGACATGCTGGCCGACGAGGCGCGCCAGCTCGATGAGGACCCCGCCGCCTTCTATGCCGAGGCGGCCGTTCGACCGCTCGGCCGGATCGGTCAGCCCCGTGATATCGCGCATACTGTTGCGTTCCTGGCGAGCGATGCGGCGACGTTCATCAGCGGCGCGATCATCCCCGTCGATGGTGCTGGGACCGCATAGCTCCGCGCACTCGGCAGGCACAGCACCGTTTCGAGTCGACGCAGTCCGCTCATGCGATGCCTGGCTCGTTTCAGTGGCTGATGTCGACCGGAGGGCGGTCCGGCGTACGCCGGATCGCCGGATTGATCGTGCTGGCGACTGCGGTAACCAGCATGAGCACGCCGATGCACGCGAGACTTGTGGACGATCCCGCAACAGCGAGCAGGTAAGCGCTCGCCGCGGCGGTCAGCGGAACACGCCATTGGCCATCACGAGCGCCGCGCTGGCACGTCCGCGCATTTCGTCAGGTACTAACGTCACAATGTAGCTCTCCGTCACGACGTTCCAGATCGGTCCGAGGACGAGCATGAGGTGTCGATCGCGCCGAGCTCCAGGGCGTTGCTCGTCAGGAGAAACAGCGGCAGCAGCGCCACCCCGATCCAGGTGGTGACGATGGCGACCGCCTTCGGGTTGAGACGGCGATACAGGCGCGGAGCGATCAGCGCGCCGACCATCCCGCTAGAGCTGTAGAGCCCGAACATCAGGCCTATGTCGGCCGGTGTGGCGCCGTGCGATCGGGCGCGGACTACGAGGATCAGGATCAGAGCCTGGAAGACGACGTTGCTCACCGCGATCAGCAGGATAGCGGCCCTGTGATGAAGGGCTGGCAGAAGATCCATAAAAGTCTTTGGCACATCTCTTACCACAGCGCCTCCGGGCGTTGTGGTGGGCCGACCGTAAGTCGGCACGCACCAAGCGCAACCCGCAGGCTGCTGTGAGAGACAAGACAGCATCCGCCAAGAAGGGAAAGCCCAGGCCAAAACCGAACAGCAAACCTGCGATGGTCAGAAACTCGCTCTGGCCCAGGAGATCGTATGTCAACTCCGCGAGTCCAGCCCAACGCAACCATTAGCCAACGACAAACCGAAGACGAGGCGACAAGATGAGTAATGTGAATCGACAGCTTCGACTCTTTGCCACCATTCCACCTGCGGTCGGCGCCAGCGATTATCGGGCCGTCGTACGTGATGCAGCGAAGGCGGCAGAATCAGCAGGAATGTTCGGGGCGCTCGTGTATTCCGACAATCACACGGTTGATCCTTGGCTTGTTGCACAAGAGGTCATCACAGCCACCGAGGCCTTCGAACCGCTTATCGCGCTCCAGCCCATTTATTCCCACCCAAGTACGATCGCCAAAATAGTCGCGAGCTACGCACATGTCTACGGGCGAAGAATCTGCCTCAACTTGGTCGCAGGGGGCGTACGAGGCGATCTCACGGCATTGAACGACGAGACTGAGCACGACCGACGCTACGCTCGGTTGACCGAGTACACGTCTCTCATCCTGCGCCTTTTGACCGATACCGAGCCGGTGACATTCGGTGGCGAGTTCTACCGGGTCCGTGATCTGACACTCCATCCGCGAATGCCGCAGGACCTGCTTCCCGGGCTCTACATGTCGGGTTCATCGACGGCCGGGCGCAAGGCGGGGGAAGAAATCGGCGCGATTAGCGTGCGCTATCCTTCGCCGCGCGAGGCCGTAGCGGAGATCGACGAATCCGCCCCGCGCTCAGGAGGTGTCCGGATCGGGATCATAGCCAGAGACACCGATGACGAGGCATGGACTGTCGCCCATCGCCGGTTTCCGCGGACTCGCGCCGGGCGGATCCAGCAAATGCTTATCAGGGGCCTGTCCGACTCCCATTGGTTCGAACAGCTATCGACCGAGGATGAGTTTCCCGGTGGGCCAGAAAGCCCTTATTGGATGGGGCCGTTTCTCACGTCAGCGACCTACTGCCCGTACCTCGTCGGTAGTCACGACAAGGTCGAGGCAGAGATCGCGCGCTATGTCTCTGCGGGATGTCGGGACTTCGTACTGGACACAGCACACGAGGAGAGCGACTACGCGGCCTACACAGAGTCCTTTGACAGGGTACTGGCCCGCCAGCCGCTCGCCTAAGGACTCCTAACCTCGATGACTCAGCGGTCGCAGGTCTCTGATTTACCTCGTGGTCTGCCCGTTATGTCCCTCCGGGTGAGGTGACGGGCCGTCGCGTGTCGCCGCGGTAGCGCCGGGTTCCACAGGTCCGGGTGGGTGCTGTGCTGCTCCTTTCGAGGTTGCGGGGCGGATTTCGGCTGCTCAGCCGGGGTTGGGCAGGGCCGCGAGGCGATCCCAGCAGGTGGTGAACGCCGTGGCCCAGGGCCAGTCGGCGGGGATGCGCAGGATCGCATCGCGGGCGTGCCGGACCAGGCGGCCCGGCAGGTGCCAAAGACGGAAGCGCAGGGTGTGGACCTCGGCGTCGGCCAGGTCCGGCTGGTCGTCTAGGCCGAGCAGCCGCGTCCAGCAGGTCAGGTCGGCGGCGATGTTCGCGCTCAGCATCCATGCGGCGTTGACGTGCCACATCTTGGACGGCAGGTTCCGCAGCCCTTGCGCCTTGTCAGCTTTGACCTGGTCCTCGGCCGCGCCGCGGTGCCGGTAGAGCGCGTCGAGGAACCAGCCGTGATGGGAGCCTGGCACCTTGGGCAGGACATCGATGCTGGTGGCGGTGATCTGGTAGCGCCAGCCGGTGGCCTTCTCGAAGTCGGTGAGCTTGCGCTCGTGGCGACGCGAGGGCTTGGAACGCCGCACGATCAGCCTCGTTCCAGCAGGCCACAGATCCAGCCGCTCGTTCAGCCCGGTGATCTCGGCGACATCGGCGTCGTCCTGCATCAGGCCGTCTTGTTCCACGGCCGGTCTCCAGGACGCCGACGGGAGCTTGCCGATCGCGGCTTCGTCCTGCTCGGTGACCTTCCAACCGACCACGAAGTGCACCCGCCGTCTGCTGCCGTTCAAGGCGGTGATGTGCTCGATGAGCTCGTGGCTGGCCCCGGCTCCGTCGCACCGGACGATCAGGTGTCGCCGGAACCGCGCTGGGATCTGCGCGATGGCCTGGGCCAGCACGCTGATGTGGTCGGCGGCGGTGTTGGACCCGGCGTTGCCCGGCCGCAGCCGCATCGCAAGGACCTCGCAGGTGTTCGCGCACCACGCGCCTAGCGGATGGAACCCGAACCCGCGCTTATAGGTCGCCGCCGCGCCCTGCTTGGCCGCGACCGCGGTGATCAGCGTGGCGTCCATATCGATCACGATCCAGCCGGACAAGATCCGTCCTGCGGTGCTGATCCACGGGAACCCCTGCTCGCGGCCGGCCAGCAGACCCCACACATGCGCTCGCACCGTGGCCCTGGCCTGTGCGATCCGCGCGAATGCCTTCGCATCCAGCTCGGCCAATGCCCGCCGGACCGTCGCATCCGACGGTGCCGCGCCGAACACCGCTGCCTGGTGATCGAGCACCGCGATGTCCGCCATAGCGGTCGCGCCCAGGCAGATCGCCACCGCCAGCTGCACCAGCACCACGCCCCGGTCCCAGCCCGGCGACCGGCCCCTCACCCGCAGCGCCTCTGATAACGCCGAGGTCAGACCCGTCTGATCAGCGCAGCGGCGCAGCAGCACCGCCCCGGCATGCCCCACAAGGCCCTTTGCGTCGGCCGCCACTTTCAGCCGACGCGCCCACCCGATAGTCTTCGACACCAGAAAGGTGCCCCATCTCCTGGACCAGATACGAACTCGACACTCGCATCCTTCCAGGCCAAGGGCACCTTTCGCATGTCAGGCTCCGAACTCACAACTCATCTGCTGAGTATCGGAGGCCAACACAGAAGGATTGGACGACGGCATTGTGGTACGGGTCGCCGACGTTGCCCAGGGACGGCAGCAGCTCGGCCGTCCGGGTGTGTTGGGTGAAAGTCCAGGATGTGAACTGGGTGCGTGGTCCCCGAGTATGATGGCGCTGGCGGCCGGAGCGCGGGAGTCGATGGTCATGCCCAGGGCGTTGGTGGCCGGGTCGGCACGCTGCCGGGAGTCGATCGTCCAGCCCACGACCCGGCGGCTGAATACGTCCAGGACTACGCAGCAGTACAGCTTGCCCTCGCGGGTGGGGTGTTCGGTGATGTCGGTAACCCACAGCTGGTTAGGCCCGTCTCGTCGGAAGTCACGCCGGACCAGGTCGGTGACCGTCGCCGCGGCGAGCACGGACCTGGCCTTGCGTCGCAGCGGCAATCCGGACAGGCCGGCCCGCCGCATCAGTAGCGCCACCGTGTTCTGCCCGATGGTTATCCCGTGGGCCTCGACGAGTTCGGCGTGGACTCGCGGCCGGCCGTAGGTGGCCCGGGAGGCGTCATGGATCCGGCCGATAAGATCCAAGAGCCATGCGTGCCGAATGACCCGCTGCGATGGCGGTCGGCCGAGCCACTCGTAGAAGCCCGAGGTCGACACGCCCAGGGCGTAGCAGGCCTGCCGGATCCGAACTCCGTCATCGTGCCGCTCGGCCACGAGACGGTACCGGACTTTTGGGGGCACCACCTGCTCTACCGCAGCGGCCGCCTTCCGCAGGATCTTCACTTCTTCTTCCAGGTCGCGGATGCGCTACCGATCCGCGGCCAGCTCGCTTGACTCCGTGCGCGACTAGCTGTACTGACCCGTGAGACATCCGATGGGATTTTGATGTCAAGCGGCGAGGCTATGTAGATCTTGTTTCGTAGTCGGGAACGCTGCCTGCTCGTTGTATGGGATGCGATGTTGCAGGCAGCGGCGGAGGCAGCCGAGAAGGCGGTTGAACAGGTTGCGAAGGGCAGCGACGTGGCGTTCCCCGGCTTCGCGTCGGCGGTCGTAGTGGGCGCAGGCACCTGGTGACGTGGTCAGGGCGCAGAATGCCCGCCGGTAGCCGACGCTGGCCAGGCGGTCGTTCTTGACGCGGCGTGCGGTCACGCTGCTCTTCTTGCCCGAGGCCCGCGTAATCGGCGCGGCGCCTGCGTAGGCTTTCAGAGCTCTGGCGTCGGCGAAGCGGGTGCGGTCATCGCCGAGCTCGGCCAGGACTCGGGCGCCGAGCAGGAATCCGAGACCGGGAAAGCTGGCGATCACCTGGGCGTCCTCGTGTGTCTCGAACGCTTCGGTGACGGCGTGTTCGAGCTGAGCTGCGCTGAGACAGGCCGCGTCCAGTTGGCGCAGCAGCGCGAGCGTGCGCTGGCTCATGGCCTATTCGACCTGGTTCGTCAGGCGCATCTGTGGGCTGCGAAGTGCGTCCAGGATCCGGGCGGCATCCTTGTCGATCCCGCGTTGCCGACCAGCCTTGCTCAGCAAGATCCGCAGTCTGGCGATGGTCAGCCTCGCGGCGGAGGCCGGGGTAGGAGCCGCGGCGAGGACCGCGCGGACGACTGCAGCGGTGAACTTGGCCGGCTCGTCGAACGCCAGCAGGAACGCCGGGAAGTATTCGCGCAGGTGAGAGCGCAGCTTGTTGCCGGCCTGAGTGCGATCCCAGACGGCGTCCTGCTGAGCACGGGCCAAAACTCGCGATGGCCTGGGCGAGTTCGCTGTCGGACGGCAGTGACCGGTGCGCCGCGACATCGGTGCGCAGGATGTTGGCCAGCACGGTGGCATCGAGATGGTCGGACTTCTTACGGGTGACCGCGGTGCGGTCGCGGTAGCGGGCCGCGGCCAACGGGTTGATCGCGTAGACGCGGCGGCCGGTGGCGCGCAGGCTTGCCACCAGCAGGCCACGGGAGGTCTCAATCGCGACAGGAATCAGCTGGTCAGCGGTGTCTCCGCGCTCGGCCAGCAGTTCGAGCAGCGTGGTCAGGCCGGTGGCGTCGTCAGGGACGCGGGCCTTGGCCACCAGCGTGCCGTCCTGGTTGACCAGGGCGATGTCGTGGTGGTCGCTGGCCCAGTCGATTCCGCAGTACACGTCGTTGTCGGGCACCGATGCTCCCTCATCTGGCTGGTCAGTAGGTCCCTATGCCTGGCAGGCCCGCGCGTGCTCCCTAATGGAAGGACTCTCATGGATCCGGTCCGTCATCCGATTAGCCGTTCGCGGTCCCAGCGATCCGCGCAGGCCTCGGTCCAACCGGGAAGTTGAAGGCTTCCGGCCTGGTCAAGAGGTGACCGCGAAGACGGCGTAAGACAACGAACCAGTTCCCGGCCGCCAGTTACTCTGACGGCCATGGGCGGGCAAACCACCCCATCGAGGGCTGACAGGTCGATGTTGGGCTCAGCTCTAGAATCAGGGATCACCGTCCCGGGGCCTTCACATGAGTGACCGACGCCGACCGAAGAGCTCCCGCAACGGCCAGTCTCACAGTCGGACTCGCGGTCCTGGTTGGGGATAGGCATCCACGCGGAAGCTCCTACCACCCCGTTAGGTTAGGGACGCGGCTGGCGGGTGGCTTGCCTGCGGGTGCGGTGTGTGCGCGGTGGTGATTGTAGGTGTGTAGCCACCCGGCCAGTGCGTCCCGGTCTCGCTGCGGTAGGGCTGGGCGTAGGCCCATTCCTCCAGCATGGTGCGGTTGTAGCGTTCGACTTTGCCGTTGCTCTGGGGCCGGTAGGGCCGGGTGCGTTTGTGTGTGATTCCGGCGGCGGCCAGAGTGTCGCGGAAGACGTGGGACCGGTAGCAGGCCCCGTTGTCGATCAGCACACAGGCCACCGTGATTCCGCAGGTGGCGAAGTAGGCCTGGGCGCGGTTCCAGAACGCGGCCGCGGATTCCTTGGTCTCGTCCGGGAGGATCTCGGTGTAGGCCAGGCGCGAGTGGTCGTCGACGGCGTTGTGCAGGTAGCTGTAGCCCAGGTTGGGGCGGCCGTGGACGGCGCGGGGCCGGGAGGGGTCGCGGTGCGCGGAGCTGTTGCGTCCGCCGGCGGCCCGGCCGCGGGTCTTGTGTCCGCCGCCGTCGGGGATGTTGCCGAGCTTCTTGATGTCGACGTGGACCAGGTCGCCGGGGGCGGCGTGCTCGTAGCGGCGCACCACGGTGCCGGTGGCCCAGTCCAGGTGCACCAGGCGGGCCAGCCGGTAGCGGGTCAGGACACGGTGCACGGTGGCCGGATTCAGGCCGAGCAGCCAGGCGATCCGGGCCGGTCCCCACCGGCGGGCCAGCCTCACCTTGATGATCCGCCGCTCGGTGCGGGTCGGCGTGCGACGCGGGCTGGTCTGCGGCCGGGACGGGCGGTCGGCCATCCCGGCCGCGTCCCACTGGCGGTAGCGGTCGGCCCAGCGCTTGGCCGTGGTCGGGGAGACCTGGAACCGCTCGGCCGCGCTGCGCAGGCCCCAGCCATCCTCGACCACGCAGCGGGCCAGGCGCAGACGGCCGGTCTCGGACAGAGGTGCATTAGGGTGGGGCATGAGGGCTTTTCTGGTCGCCGGTGCAGATGTCGCAATCCACACCAAGCCAGAAGGCCCTCACCCATTTCAAGATCAATCAGCCGTGAACCCCGTCACCAACCTCAATGGTCAGTACAACTAGCCGTCCTTCAGGCCACGATCGATGAGGCCCTGGCTCTTCCAGCCATACAGGCAGGACTGCGCGATCCCCAACGATGCGGCAACACCCACGACGGTTCGTCCGGAGGCGACCAAGGCCAGCGCGTGACGGCGAAATTCCGCCGGATAGGGCTGGGCACTGACAGCTCCTTGTTCCGGGAGAGCAGGGTCAAGACCACACCGCGTCCCGCCAGCCCGGACCTATTCCAAAGTGCGCACCACCACATGCTCGACCTCAGCATCGGTTATTCGCGCAACACACCCGGGCGTGGCTCGCCAACCGGGCTGTCCAGCCGATCTCGCAGGAACCGAGCTGCCACGCGTCACGGTCTTGCGGTCGACGTTCAACCTGGCCACTGTCAGCGGTCGCGTAATTCCCCACCTGTGGCCGATCTTGTCGGCGTAATTCCCCAGGGTCTCGTCTGCGTAATTCCCCCCCACCGAGGGTGTG